>JAFGEZ010000003.1 GCA_016931295.1 Candidatus Krumholzibacteriota bacterium | reverse complement strand
GCGGGCGGGTTGACCATGACCGTGGCGCCGATCAGGACGAGAAGGAGGAAGACGATCCCGTAGATGAAGAAGACGCTCTGCACGCCGGGCAGGCCGAAGAAACTCGTCGTGTTGAGGAGGCCGCCGAACCAGGAGCCGGCGAGCTTCACCCACAGCGTCGCGCCGAAACCGAACCCGGCGACGGCGAGGCCCGAGATCATCCCCTTCTTGTCGGGGAACCACTTCACGCCCACGGCGATCGGCACGACGTAGGCGAGGCCGATCCCGGCGCCCCCGACGATGCCGATGCAGACGAGCTGCGCGGTGAACGATCCGCCGAGGAAGGCGCCGAGGACGTAGCCGGCGCCGAGGACGATCCCGCCGAGGACGGCGACGGGCCGCGGGCCGATCCGCGCCTGGAGCCGCCCGGCGAGGACCATGACGACGGCGAAGGTGACCAGGCCCGCCGAGAAGACGCCCATGGCCTGCTTCGTCGAGAACCCGTAGAGCCCCCCGTCGGCGACGGGGATGGTGATCTGCTTGGTGAAGACGCTCCACGCGTAGATCGCGCCGAGACAGAGCTGGATCAGGATCGCCCCGACGACGACGATCCAGCGGTTCATGACCTTCTGTTCGCTCATCTGTTCCTCCCGGACAGGGTTTCGACATACCCTGCCAGCGCCGGCCCGGATTGTCAACGCGAAATGTCCCCCCGGGCAGCGCCGGCGGCGGCAATAATCGCTTGAAGTGTCGATATTTGTCCGCTATATTGGAAGGCCGCGCGTACATATGGTTACGCGCTTTCAGATAAAGCGTAATCACGCTGCCGCAAGGAGGTTGGCCATCTTTTCCTCGATCGCGCAACTCAAGCGGACGATCGGCGCCCGCGACATCAGGCATATCGACCTCAAGTTCACCGATCTCTTCGGCCGTTGGCATCACCTGACCCTTCCCGCCTCCGGTGTCGGCAAAACGCTCTTCACGAACGGCCTCGGCTTCGATGGCTCGAATTTCCCCGGCATGAAGAGCCTCGAGGCGGGCGACCTCTCGCTCGTCCCCGACATCGCGACGGGATTCGTCGATCCCTTCCGGGAAGAGCCGACGATCTCCTTCCTCTGCCGCATTGTCGAGGCCGATACGAAAAAGGCGTTCTCGCGCGATCCGCGGGGCATCGCGGAACATGCGGAAACCTACCTCCGCTCGACCCGCATCGCCGACCGCTCCATGTGGGGGCCCGAATTCGAGTACTACATCTTCGACGAGGTCGCCATGGGCGACACGAACCTCGGCCTCGGCTACGAGATCTCGCCGGCCGAGGGGGACGGCGACGGCCGCGTCGGCCTGTTGCCCTTCGGCGGCTACCACGCCCTTCCCCCGGGAGACAGCCTCGCCGATATCCGCGACCGCACGGTCACCCTGCTCGAGGATGCCGGGGTCCGCGTGATCTATCACCATCACGAGGTGGGCGGCCACGGGCAGGTCGAGATAGAGACCGCGTTCGACACGCTCACGCGCTCGGCCGACATCTCGATGATGGTGCGGTACTTCGCGCGCATGACGGCGCACCAGGCGGGAAAGACGGCCACGTTCATGCCGAAACCGGTCCACGGCGAGGCGGGAAGCGGCATGCATTTCCACCAGCACCTCTTCAAGTCCGGCAAGCCGCTCTTCTGGGACGCGAAGGGGTACGGCGGCCTCAGCGTGCTCGCCCGCCGCTACGTCGCAGGGCTGCTCGTCCACGCCCCGGCGCTGCTCGCCCTGACCAACCCCTCGACGAATTCCTACAAGCGGCTCATTCCGGGTTTCGAGGCGCCGGTACACTCCTTCTACTCGCTGGCGAACCGTTCGGCGGCGATCCGGATACCGAAGTACGCCAACAGCCCCGCCTCCAAGCGGATCGAGTTCCGTCCCCCGGACGCGACGTGCAACAGCTACCTCGCGATGGCCGCGCAGCTGATGGCGGGGATCGACGGCATCCGCCGGAAACTCGATCCCGGAAAACTCGGCTTCGGCCCCTACGACGTGAACATGTTCGACATGGACCCGGAGGAACGCGGCCGCATCGCCGCCCTTCCCGGCTCCCTCGAGGAGGCGCTGGACGCCCTCGAGGCCGACCACGGGTTCCTGCTCGCCGGCGACGTCTTCAGCGCCGAACTCGTCGCCGACTGGATCCGCCTGAAACGCGAGCGCGACGTGATGGCGGTGCGCAACCGCACGCATCCGCTCGAGATCAAGATGTACCTCGACTGCTGACCCGATCGCCAGGGAGGAACGCCGCGTGGCCGTGTACCGGAAGATGGAAGAGACGACCCCCGAGGACTACGCCTCGATGGGGCTGAAGAGCGGCATCGAGATCCACCAGCAACTCGCCACGGAGAAGAAGCTCTTCTGCCGCTGCCCCCTCCGTCCCTACTCCGACGAGTTCCACGCCGAGATCCTCCGCCACATGCGTCCGACACTCTCGGAGCTCGGCGAGTACGACGGCACGGCCCTGATGGAATTCAAGACGAAGAAGGAGATCGTCTACCAGATAAACAAGGAGACGGTCTGCACCTACGAGATGGACGACACGCCGCCATTCGAGCTCAACGAGCAGGCGCTCGACATCGCGCTCGAGGTGACGATGCTCCTCAACTGCGCCCTGGTGAGCGAGGTCCACATCGCCCGCAAGCAGTACCTCGACGGCTCGATCCCGACGGGCTTCCAGCGGACGACGATCCTCGGCGTCGACGGCTGGATCCCCTACGGGGATCGCCGGATCGGCATCGTCCAGCTCGGCCTCGAGGAGGACGCCTGCCGCGAGGTGAGCGACACGGGGCATCTGCGCGTCTACCGGACCGACCGCCTCGGCATCCCCCTGATCGAGACGGTGACCTATCCCGAGATGCACACGCCGCGGGAGGTGGCCGACGTCGCCCAGATCCTCCGCTGGCTCGTCCGCTCGACCGGCAAGGTCCGCACGGGGATCGGCGCGGCCCGGCAGGACGTGAACGTCTCCGTCGCGGGAGGCGTGCGGGTGGAGATCAAGGGCGTGCCGCGCATCCCGGCGATCCCCCTCCTCGTCCACATCGAGGCCTTCCGCCAGCTCGCGCTCCTCGACATCAAGGCCGAGCTCTCCCGCCGCGGGATCACCGGCGACGGCTTCCGCGCCGACGACGCCGACGTGACCGACAACCTGCGCGGCACGCTGTACGGCCCCGTCGCCCGGGCGCTGCGGAACGGCCACGTCGTCCGCGCCGTCGCGCTCCGGGGCTACCGCGGGATCCTCTCCACGAAGACGCAGCCCGAGACGATCTTCGCGCGGGAGATCTCCGACCGCGTGCGCGTGATCGCCTGCCTGGACCGCCTGCCGAACATCGTGCACTCCGACGCGGAGGGCGAGAACTTCTCGAGCGGCGAGTGGATGAAGATCAAGAAGGCGGTGAACGCCGGCGAGCGGGACGCGGTCGTCGTCGTGTGGGGCGGCGAGCGGGACGTCGAGACGGCGGTTGGGGAGATCGCGATACGGGCGCGCGAGGCGATCGACGGCGTCGTCAACGAGACGCGCCGCGCGGCCTCCGACGGCACCACGGGCTTCGAACGGATCCTCCCCGGTCCCGACCGGATGTACCCGGACACCGATCTGCCGCCGATCGCGATCACCGCCGATCGCATCGAGCGGATCCGGGCCGGAAGCCCCGAGCGGCCCTGGGACCGCGCGGCGCGCTACGTCGAGCTCGGCCTGTCACCCGATCTCGCCGCGCTCATGGGCCATGCGCCCGAGCGAAACCTCTTCGACGAATTGTGCGGGAAGACCGCCTACGAGCCGGCCGCGCTGGCCGCGTTCCTCACCGGGAAGCTGCGCCACCTGCGCCGGACGGGAGCGACCGCGGCCCTTTCCGACAGCGGCCTCGTCGAGACGATCGTCGCGGGGGAGGCCGCGGGCCTCGCCGCGGAGCTGCTCGGCGATCTCGTCGCGAGATCGAAGGGGGATCCGTCGGCGGCCGCCGGGATCGCGGCGGACCTGGCCGGCGCCGAGGCGCCCGGCGACGAGGAGATCGCCGCCCTCCTCTCGATCCTCGAGCCGCCGGCGCTGGCGCCCGACAAGCTGCACCGCTTCTACACGGGGCACATCCTCGCGCACTTCGGCGAGCGGTTCGTGCCGTCGGCGGCCGCCGCGGCCGCCCGGCGGTTCATGTCGGCGTTGCGGTGATTTCCCTCGCCCCGCTCCCGGGGCGCTCCGGCCGAGACAAGCACGCTCCGTTCGTGTGCCACTCCGGCCGAACCGCCTGTATCTTTACCGCTTTTCCCTTTGCCGCCTTCGGGGCATGGGGTATATTGACCTGAGCCGATTCCGGCCGCCGGCCGCCGCCCGCCCCGCCGACGGAGCGATCCCGCGATCGTCGGCCGGAACGTCTTCATTCACAAGGACTACCTGCAGGGAGGTGCGCGCTGTCCTCCGACATCTACAAGGGCTACCGGGGCGATGCGCTCGAGGCGCTGAAACGCTTCGAGGTGGGCGTCTGGTACGACGTCGAGGTCTCGTCGACGAGGGGAGATTTCACCGGCATCATTCTTCCCCGGTCAGAGAGCGCCGACGACCGCCATATCGTCCTCAAGCTGCGCAATGGATACAACGTCGGTCTCCTCGTGGACACGATCGGCGCGGTCAAGGAGATCGGCCGCAAGGAAGCCCACTACAAGATCCCCGAGAAGGCCTTCCCCACCGATCCGCGCAAGCCGAACGTGAAACTCCTCGGCACGGGCGGCACCATCGCCTCCCGTCTCGACTACCGGACCGGCGCCGTCATACCGGCCTTCTCCCCCGGCGAGCTCTACGGCTCCGTGCCGGAACTCGCCGACATCTGCAATCTCGACACGGAGAAGCTCTACGGGGTCTTCAGCGAGAACATGGGGCCCGAGCAGTGGCGCGGAACGGCCGAGGCGATCGGCCGCGAGATCGAGAAGGGCATCGACGGCATCGTGATCGGCCACGGCACCGACACGATGCACCACACGGCGGCGATCCTCTCGTTCATGGTGCAGGACTCGCCGGTGCCGATCGTCATGGTCGGCTCGCAGCGCTCGAGCGACCGGCCCTCGAGCGACGCCGCCCTGAACCTGATCCACGCGACGCGGACGGCGGCCGAATCGGATATCGCCGAGGTGATGGTCTGCATGTTCGGCCCGACGAGCGACGAGTACGGGCTGCTCCACCGGGGCACCCGCGTGCGGAAGATGCACTCCTCGTACCGCTCGACCTTCCGGACGATCGGCGACATCCCGCTGGCGACCGTCGACCGCGGGAAGTTCACGCATCTCCGCGAGGATTTCAAGCGGCGCCGCAACGACCGGAACGTGACGATCAACACCGCCTTCGACGACCGCGTGGCGATCGTCTACTACTATCCGAACATGAAGCCCGACATCATCGAGGCGCTGATCGACAACGGCTACAAGGGGATCGTCATCGCCGGAACGGGGCTCGGCCACGTCAACAAGCCGCTCTACGAGCCGCTCGGCCGGGCATGCGCGCAGGGGATCCACATCTACATGACCGTGCAGACGCTCTGGGGATACGTCCAGATGTACGTCTACGACACCGGCCGCGACATCATGGACCTCGGCGTGATCCCGGGGGCGAACATGCTTCCCGAGGTCGCCTACGTCAAGCTCGGCTGGGCCCTCGGCCAGAGCCACGACCGCGAGGAGGTCAAGCGGATCATGCTCACGCCGATCGCAGGCGAGATCACCGAGCGCGAACCGCACAACGGCTACCTCATCTTCCAGGGGGGGATCCCCGAGGTCGAGGCGTTCATCGGCCGCTACCGGAAATAGGCCGCCGCGTTGGGGGAGGAATGGACCGAACGAGAGGACCCGTCGATCTCTCCACCGCGAAGGTCGTCTCGGACACCTTCTTCATCTCCGCCTCCCGGATCGTCGTCCTCGGGCTGAAATCGATCCGCGGCATCGTCCTCGGGCGGCTCCTCGGGCCCACGCTCTACGGGGTCCTCAACATCCCCGCGCCCTTCGTCGACATCCTCCGCATGCTCTCCAACATCGGGTTCAACACGGGGGTCGTGCGCCTCGTCCCCGCATACCGGCAGCGGGGCCGCGCCGACCTGGCCCGCATGATCTTCCGGTCGACCGAGGCGCTGACGCTCGGGCTGGGATTCATCTGGTGCATCCTCCTCGTCGTCTTCTCGCGGCCGATCGCCCTGCATTTCGCGCACCGTCCCGACGCGATACTCCCCATCCGCGTCTACGCGGCGATCATCCCCTTCCTCGCGGTCAACCTCTTCTATGCGGCCGCCTACCTCGCCGTGCAGCGGGGAAAGCTGCGCGGGGCGCTGACCCTCGTCCACGGCCTGCTCGTCTTCCTTCTTCCCCTCGGCGTCGTCCTCTGGCGCCGCGACCCCGTGCACGTCATCGCGGCCTTCCTCGCCGCGGAACTCCTCGGGGCGATCGTCTTCGCCGCCTTCTTCCACCGGCGGATCCTCCGCGGTCTCGGCGACCGCGTGGGACCGCTTTTCAGGGGGATGCGCGAGGTGGCGACATTCGGGCTTCCCTTCTTCCTCGCCGACATCAGCTGGAATCTCATCAACACGATCGACCGTCTCATGGTCCAGTTCTACCTCCCCGTCGAGCTCTTCGCCTTCTACACGATGGCCGCGCTCGTCATCACGGCCCTCACGATGATCGCGTCGACCGCGGGGCTCGCCCTCGTCCCCTCGCTGACGGCGGCGCTCGCCGCGGGCGACCGCCGCGCCTTCGAGCGGCAGGTCCTCGGCACCTCGCGGATCGGATTCCTCGTCCTCGTCCCCCTGAGCGCGCTTCTGCTCGCGCTCGCCGGCGACATCTTCTCCCTCCTCCTGCGGAAGTACCTCCCCTCGGTCGGCGTCATCGAGATCCTCGTCTACATCGGCGGGATCATCCTCTTCTGCCGCGTCGGCTGGGCCGTTCTCGTGGCCTACGGCCGCGGCCGAATGGCGGCGGCCGCGTACGCCTTCGCGGCGGCCTGGAACTTCGCCGGCAACCGGCTCCTCATCCCGCGCCTCGGCATCGAGGGAGCGGCGATCGCGACCCTCTCGACCTTCGTGATGCTCGCGATCCTCCTGCAGTCGATGCAGCACCGGGTCTCGGGCACCCGCGTTCCCGTCGGCCCCTTCCTGCACGCCGCCCTCCTCTCGGCCGTCTTCCCCGGTATCGGCTGGCTGCTGCGAGGCGCCGGTCCGGCTCTCCGCTTTCCCGCGATCATCGTCGGCGGCGGATGCCTCTACCTGGTTTTCGCCATCAGAACGAACCTGCTCGCCGGGGCCGACCTCGACCGTGCGCAAACCGCGCTCGAGCCGCGCGCCGGCGTCCGGCACGTCCGCATCGCCCTCTGGCTGCTCGATCTCCTCGCCCGGATCGGGCGCAGGCGGCCGCCGCGTTCCTGACCCCCAAAATGTAAAATTTCGCTTACAGTATAGTAAATATATGTTTACTATCAAATCGTATGAATTGACACATGTTACGCCGATTTCCGAATAACTGTAAACTATTGTTTACACTTCTGCAGAAAGGCGGGCCCGCACACGGGGTGCAATCGCCGCGGACCGTAGCTGTATTCCATTGCTATTGAATGAGATACGCACCAAAAGAAACAATGCGGAACGATCGGGCATTCTGGCACGTCGCCTGCTATTACAAGTCACTGTCCGCAGTCATCGGAAACAACACGGAACAAGGGGGTACGGAAATGCTGCACTTCACGAACATCGCGCTGGTCGTCGCCCTTCTGCTCACCATGGGCAAGAGCGTCTGGGGCAAGAGCGTCTGGTAAACGTCCCTCGAACGACCGCACGGGCTGGTGTCAGGGACAAGGATCCTGGGGTGTCCGAACGACGTGCGCACCCCGGTTCAGGGGAGACGGGGCCGGTTTCGACCGGCCCCGTCTTTTTTCACGGGGAGGGGTTTACTCCGGCGAGCGCCGCCGATATACTCCGACGGTCGCAGCAGCAGCTGATCGGGAGGTAGCCGGTGTCCGCCCCGTTCCCGTGGCTCCGGGAGGTCCGGGCCGCGTTTCTCACCGCGACGATCGCGCCCGTCCTCGTCGGCGCGGCGATCGCCCGCCACGACACGGGGCGACTCGATGCGGGCCTCCTCCTCCTCACCCTCGCCGGAGCGGCCCTTCTCCAGCTCGCCGCGAACGTCGCCAACGACTATTTCGACCACCGCTCGGGCACGGACGGAATGAACGTCCGTTTCGTGCGTCCCTTCACCGGGGGTAGCAGGCTCATCCAGGACGGGCTCCTGTCGCCGCGCGCCGTTCTCCTCGCCGCGATCCTCCTCTCCGCCGCCGCCGCCGCGGTCGGGGCGGTCCTCGTCGCCGCCCGCGGACCGGCGATCCTCCTCCTCGGCGCGGCGGGACTCCTCTCGGGCTGGTTCTACACGGCGCCACCGCTCCGCCTCGCCCACCGCGGCCTCGGCGAGCTCGTCGTCGGCATCGATTTCGGCCTCCTGGTCGTGATCGGCGCCTACTTCGTCCAGACGGGCCGGATCACCGCCGAGAGCGCCGTCGCCTCGCTGCCGCTGGCATTCCTCGTCGCCGACATCATCCTGATCAACGAGTTCCAGGACTCGCAGGCCGACGAATCCGCCGGGAAGCGGACGCTGATCGTGCGTCTGGGAACGCGCCGCGGCGCCGTCCTGTACGCGGCGACGGCGGCGCTCGCCTTCCTGTCGATCGCGATCGGCGTCGCAGCCGGCATCATGCCCCCGCTCGCCCTCGTCGCCCTCGCCCCCGCGCCGCTCGCCCTCCGCGCGGCCCTGACGGCGCGCCGCCACCACGCGGAAACCGCGGCGCTCGCGCCGGCGAACGCCGCGACGATCCTCTGCCACCTGTTAACGGGGATCTGCCTCGCGGGAGCCTATCTCGCCTCGTGAGGCGGGCAAATCATTCCTCCGACGCCATCATCCTCTGCCGGCCGATGACGGCCTGCTCCACCTCGTCGAGCGAATCGACGAGGTGGATGAGCTCCATGTCCTCGGGGAGTATCCTGTTCTCCGCGAGCATCCGCTCGCTCATCCAGTCGATGAGCCCCGACCAGAACTCGCGGCCGATCATGTAGACCGGGAAGGGCTTGATCTTGTGCGTCTGTATGAGCGTGAGCGACTCGAAGAGCTCGTCCATCGTCCCGAAGCCGCCGGGAAAGATGATGAAGGCCATCGCGTACTTGACGAACATCACCTTGCGGACGAAGAAGTAGCGGAAGCTGATCAGCTTGTCGATGTAGGGATTCGGCCGCTGTTCGAAGGGCAGCTCGATGTTGAGGCCGACCGAGAGCCCGCCCCCCTCCTGGGCGCCGCGGTTGGCCGCCTCCATCACGCCGGGGCCGCCGCCGGTGACGATCGAGCATCCGCCCGCCGCCAGGCGCCGGCAGAGCTCGCGGGCATTGTCGTACGCCGCTTCCCCCTCCACCGCCCTCGCCGAGCCGAAGACGGTCACCGCCGGCGGCACCGTCGCCATCGTGTCGAATCCCTCCACGAACTCCGCGAGGATGCGGAACAGGCGCCATGCGTCCTGCAGGTTGAATTCGTCGATCAGGTATTGCCGCTCCGTCATCGTCGCCTCCCGGCCGGTAGTGCCCGTGTTCGTCCTTGCGCCCCCCCGTCCATGAAGGTACCCTGTCCGTCGGGAGTGACGCAAGGAGGAAGCGGGCCCGCCGCGGCCCGACGGCGATGAAAGCCCTGCTTTTCGACGGAACGACGCTGCGACTCTGCTCACGGCCCCGGCCGCGCCGGAAACGGGGGGAAGCCCTCGTGCGCGTCCGCCTCGCCGGCATCTGCTCGACCGATCTCGAGATCCTCCGCGGGTACATGGGCTTCACCGGCATCCCCGGCCATGAATTCGTCGGCGAGGTCGTCGAGGCCCCGACGCGCGCGCTCGTCGGCAGGCGCGTCGTCGGCGAGATCAACGTCCCGTGCAACCGGTGCTCGCTGTGCCGGCGCGGGCTCGGCAAGCACTGCACCCGGCGCACGACCCTCGGGATCGACGGGCGCGACGGCGCCTTCGCCGAGTACCTCGCCCTCCCCGAGGCCAACCTCCATCGCGTCCCCGACGAGGTCGCCGACGAGGAGGCGGTCTTCACCGAGCTCCTCGCCGCCGCCTGCGAGATCCCCGTTCGCGCGCGGATCGCCGCCACCGACCGCGTGGCGGTCCTCGGCGACGGGCGCCTCGCCGCCTTGGCGGCCCAGGTCCTCTCCCTTCGGAGCCGGCACCTGACCGTCTTCGGCATGAACGAGGCGAAGATGTCCGCCTTGCGGTCGATCGGCCTCAGGGCGCGGAAGACCGGCGAACGGCCCGGAGACGCGCACGCATTCGACGTCGTCGTCGAATGCACGGGGAGCCTCGGCGGGCTCCCCGCCGCGGCCGCCCTCGTGCGGCCGCGCGGGACGATCGTGATGAAATCCACCGTCGCCGCCCCGGTGCGCTGGAATCCCTCGCCGCTCGTCGTCGACGAGATCACGGTGATCGGCTCCCGCTGCGGCCCCTTCGACACCGCCCTGCGCCTCGTCGCGATGCGCGAGGTGGCGGTCTTGCCATTCATCACCGCCGTCTACCCGCTCGACCGCTTCGAGACGGCCTTCCGGCGGACGCGGCGGCAAGACGCCTTCAAGGTGTGCCTGCGCATCCCCGGTTAATTCGCTTTCCCCGCACGGCCCGGTCCGCTAGATTACCGGTATGTTCCTGCCGCTGAAGGATATCAATCCGACCCGTCGGACGCCGTTCGTGACGATCGCCCTCATCGCGATCAACGTCCTCGTCTACCTCTACATGCGCTCGCTCGGATCGGTCGGGTACAACTCGGTCGTCGCCTCGCTCGGGGCGACCCCCTTCGAGATCACGCACTGGACCGACCTCGTCGGCCTCCGCATCGGCGGGGGGATGACCCACCAGGAGGGGCCGGCCGTCATCGGCCTCACCCTCCTCACCTCGATGTTCATGCACGGCGGGCTGCTGCACCTCGCATCGAACATGCTCTACCTGTGGATCTTCGGGAACAACGTCGAGGACATCCTCGGCCCGACGAAGTACATCCTCTTCTACCTTCTCTGCGGCCTGGCGGCCCACGCCCTGCACATCCTCTCCGACCCGTCGTCGACGATCCCGACGATCGGGGCGAGCGGCGCGATCGCGGGCATTCTCGGCGCCTACCTGGTCGCCTTTCCGCACGCGCGCGTCCTCACGCTGATGTTCCTTTTCATCTTCATCCGCCTGACCGTCGTGCCGGCCTACGTCATCATCGTCTTCTGGTTCGTCATCCAGCTCTTCTACGGCATCGCCTCGCTCGGCGAGATGCAGGGCGGCGGCGTCGCGTGGTTCGCCCACATCGGCGGATTCATCGGCGGCATCGTCCTCGTCTACCTTTTCGCCGGCGACACGATCCGATGGCTGCGCCGCGGCGGCTGGGTCGAATACTGAGATGCCCGTGAAGATCGAGATGATCGTCATCGCGGCCGAGGCGGCCTCGGACGTGCTCGTCGAGCGCGTGCGCGGCCGGCTGCCCGGCGTTCCCGCGCAAGTCCTCGCCGGCGAGGCGCCCGCGGGGGGACCGCCGCCGGGAACGCTCGCCCTGTCGCGCCGGCGCGGGGCGTTCGTCAAGACCTTCCGCCTCCCCGAGAAGGCGCCGCCCTGCGGAGAAAGATACGTCGTGCCGCTCGTCGGCTGCCCCTTCTCCTGCGCCTACTGCTACCTGCAGAGCTATCTCGAGACGAGCGGGCTGACCGTCTTCACCGACACCGGCCGGATGGCCGACGAGATACGCGCCGCCCTCCGCGACGATCCGTTGATCCGCCTCACGACGGGCGAGTTCGGCGACAGCCTCGCCCTCGACGCCGTCACGGGCACGACCCTCGATATCCTGCCCCTCCTCGAGGGCACCGGCGCCCTCCTCGACGCGAGGACGAAGAGCGCGTCGATCGACCACCTGCTGGCCGCGGCGGGCGCCGCCGGAAGCGAACCGCCGGACCCGCGGCTCGCCGCCCTCATGCGCCGCCACCTCGTCATCGCCTGGACGATGACGCCGGCCGAGGCGATCGGTCGCGAGGAACCCGGCACCGCGCCCCTCGAGGCGCGCCTCGATGCGATGCGGCGCGCCGCGGCTGCGGGGCTGCGCGTCGGCGTCCGCCTCGACCCGGTGATCCCCGCGTACGCGCGGGAGAACGACTACCGGCGGCTCGTCGGCCTCGTCGCCGGGGCGCTCGGGCCGGACGGGCCGGAACGGGTCGAGATCGGCGTCCTGCGCTTCCCGCTCGGGCTGCGCGACGTCGTCCGGCGGCGCCGCCCCCGCAGCGCCGTTTTGCGCGGCGAATGGATCCGCGACGCCGACGGCAAGGAGCGCCTCAACCGCCCGGCGCGCGTGAGACTCTACCGGACGATCGCGGCGATCGTCCGCGAGCGCTTTCCCGGAACGGGGATCGAGCTGTCGATGGAGCCGGCGGAGGTGTGGGAGGACGCGGAGGTCAGTTTTCCGCCACGCTGTCGTCGCCGGGAAGGATGATCCCGTCGAAGCCGGACCGTCCGCCGTCGAGATGCGACGTGCCGCCGAGTCTCGAGACGCGCGGCCGGAAATCGAGGACGATCGTGGTGATCGAGGTGTTTCCGATCGAGAAGGCCCAGAGATCGTCGACGTCCATGCCGAGGATGGCGGTGAGGTAGCAGGAGATCACGCCGCCGTGCGTGAAGACGAGGACATCTCCCCGGGCGGTCTCCTCGACGATCGCATCGATGGCCCGGACGACGCGATCGCGGAACCGGCGGATATCCTCGCCCCCCTCGATGCGGGCGGTGGTCGGGCGCCGGTACCAGCGGTCGATCTCCCCGGGGCTCTCCCGCCGGATCTCGGCGAGGAGCCGTCCCTCCCAGTCGCCGAGGCCGAGTTCGCGCAGCTCGCCCCGGACGATCGGCTCCCGGCCGCCGCCCAGCGCGATCCGTGCCGTCTCGAGGGCACGCAGCGCGTCGCTGCTGTAGACGTGATCGAATGGAAGAGAGCGCAGCCGGCGTCCGAGAGCGTTGGCCTGACGTCTACCGGCGTCGCTGAGCGAGACGCCCGGACAGGTGCCCTGGGCCCGCCGCTCGCGGTTCCAGACCGACTCGCCGTGACGGATGAGATGTATGTTGCGCATGCGCTCGCTTTCTCCGAGGACAGGACGCAACTGTAGCAGAGGGCCGGCGGCGGACGCAAGACACCTTGCCTTGACGCGGGTATTTTCATACTCTCGGGGCTGCAGCAGACCGACCGGACCGCAACAGGAGGTACGATCCACCATGCGCAAGGCGCTCATCGCCGTCATCTTCATCGCCCTCGCGTCCTCGGCCGTTCCCGGCAACGCCGGCGAGTTCACCCTCCGCTCCCGTTCGCTGATGCAGGGGCCGGCGGCGACCGGCGCGTTCGTGCCCGGCGGATTCGCGCTCGCCACGGGAGGGGGCATCGCCGTCATCGACACCGCCGACGCGACGAAGGAGCCGGCGTGGCTCCCTCTCGACGGGATGCCGAGGAATCTCATCGCGGTCGGATCGACCGTGTACGTGGCCGCGGGGCGCGGCGGACTCTGCGTGCTCGATCTCGCCGACCCGTCGCGGCCGCGCGTGGCTGCCCGGCGGCCCGCGAGACGCGCGGCCCGGTGCGAGATCGCCGGCGGGTTCCTCTACCTCCTGAACGAGACGGGATCGATCCTCACCTTCGACATCACCGACCCCTTCGCCCCCGCGCCGCTCGGCGAACGGCGCATGGGGCCGGCGAACGACATCGTGGGGCACGGCTCCCTTCTCGTCGTCTCCTCCTCCGGCACGGCCGGAATCTTCCGGGTCGAAACGAACGGCGGATTGACGTCCGTCGCCGAGATCGTCTCCCCGGAACACATCCGCCACGTCGCCGTCGGCGGCGACATCCTGCACCTCGTTCTCGTCGACGGCACCGTCGCCAGGTGGCGCATCGACGACCCGGCCTCCCCGGTTTCGCTCGAGCCCCTCGCCGTGCGGGGCGCGGTCGATCTCGACTTCGCCGGCCGGGAGGGACTCGTCTGCACGAAGGCCGGCGAATACGTCCCCTTCCGGGCGGAGACGAACGCCCGGACCGGCAGGCCGCTGAAACTCGATGGCCTTCCGGCCGAGGGCGGCGTGCTGTCGAGGATCAGGACCCGCCGCGGATTCGGGTGCTCGCGCCTCGTCGCCGCCGAGAGGGCATTCATGGCCGTCGCCGGGAAGAAGGGCTGCGCGTTCTTCCGAAGGAACGCCGCCGGCGAGGCGCGTTTCGCGGGCCGTATCGACACGAGCGGTTTCGCCATCGACCTCGTCACGGCGAACGGCCTCCTCTATCTCGCCAACGGCGAGGACGGCGTGCGGATCGGCGAGATCGGCCAGGACGGCTCGATCGAATGGATCGGCCATTTGCAGACGACCGTCGCCCGCGACGTCGCGGTGAAGGGCGACCTGCTCGTCCTCTGCGACGGGAACGACGGGCTCAAGACGATCGACGTGTCCGACCCCCGCGCGCCGCGGCTCCTCGGCCGCGTCGCATCGTCGTGGTTCCTCTCGGCCATCGTCCTCGACGGCGTGCGGGCGTACGTCGCGGGGGGCCTCGGGGGCGCGGAGATCTTCGACGTCGCCGTTCCGGAGAGCCCCTCCCGGGTCTGGCGGCGGGAACTCTCGGAGGTGAGGGGTGTACATGTCGAGAACGGCCTCTTCTACCTCGCCGACGGCAGGGACGGGATGCGCATCTACCGGCCGGGAGAGGGCGCGCCCGAGTATCTCTCGCGCATCGACACGCCGGGATGGGTGGACGACGTCTTCGTCGTCGGCGGGACGGCCTACCTCGCGGACGGCGGCAACGGGCTCAAGACGATCGACGTCTCCGATCCCTCGGCGCCGCGCCTGCTCGGCGAGGTCGACCTGGGCGGCCTCGTTCGGAACATCCACGTCCGGGGGAAGACGCTCTTCGCCGCCTGCCACACCGGCGGCATCGTGGCGGTCGACGTCTCCGAACCGGCGCACCCCGTCGAGGTCGCCCGGCACGCGACGGTCGACGACGCCCGGGGCGTCTGGGCGGACGAACGGTTCGTCTACCTCGGGAGCGCCAGCGGCGGGGTCTACGTGTTCTCGTACACCGACTAGTCACGGGGAGAAGGAGAGAGGATGAGACGGAGATCGACGGGCATCATCGCGATCGCGACCGCACTGGCCCTCCTGGCCGCGGCGGGCGCCGCGCAGACCTTCTTCGACGCCGACGGGGAACTCGTCGAGACCTCGGCCGTTCTGTCCCTGTCCGCCTTCCACCCCGGATCGCGGGGCATGCTCGCCGTCACCGCGACGATCCTCGACGGCTGGCACATCAACGCGAACGAGCCCCTCGACGAGTACCTGATCCCGACCGTCCTCGAGATCGAGGCGCCGCCGGGGATCGCGATCAAGCGGTTCCTCTATCCCGAGCCCGAGCGGATGCGACTCGAGATCAGCGACGGCGACATGCTGCTCTACCATGGCCGCCTCGTCTTCGGCGCCGAGATCGCCGTCGACGCCGACGCGGCGCCGGGCCCGCGCGAGCTGCGTATCCGCCTCCGCTACCAGGGCTGCAACAACGCGACCTGCCGCGAGCCCGCCGAGGCGTCGGTCGTCCTGGCGCTCCGCGTCGCCTGCCCCGAAGAGACGGTCGCGCTCGTCAGCCCCGATCTCTTCGCCGCTCCCCCCTTCGCCGGACCGACCGCCGGGGGCGGTGGCGACGCCTTCGGGGGCATGGTCGCCGAACGCGGCCTTCTCCTCGCCTTCGTCTTCATCTTCCTCGGCGGCCTGGCGCTGAACCTCACGCCCTGCATCTATCCGCTGATCCCGATCACCGTGAGCTACTTCGGCGGGCAGTCGGGGGGCAGGACCTCGCGGACCTTCCTTCTCGCCCTCGTCTACGTCCTGGGGATGTCGATCACCTACAGCGTCCTCGGCGTCGTCGCGGCGATGACCGGGAGCCTCTTCGGCTCCGCCTTGCAGAATCCCTGGGTGATCCTCTTCATCGCCGCCGTCCTCCTCGGCCTGGCGCTCTCGATGTTCGGCGTATGGGAGCTGCGGATGCCCGCCTTCCTCACCCGCCGCACCGGCCGGGCGAGGCAGGGATGGCCGGGCGCCCTCTTCATGGGCCTCACCGTCGGCGTCCTCGCCGCCCCGTGCATCGGCCCCTTCGTTTTGGGGCTCCTCACCTGGGTCGGCGAGATGGGGAATCCCGTGCTCGGCTTCCTGATGTTCTTCACCCTCGCGTGGGGGATGGGACTGCCCTTCCTCGTCCTCGGCACCGTCTCGGGATCGATCAACCGGCTGCCGCGTTCGGGGAACTGGATGATCTGGATCCGGAAGGTCTTCGGGTTCATCCTGATCGCGATGGCGGTCTATTTCGCGCGGCATTTCCTGCCCGGCCGGCTCGCCGGCCTCGCCTACGTCGCGATCGCCGCGTCGGCCGGCATCTGGCTCGGCTGGCTCGACCGGACGGGAGAGACGGCGCGCGGCTTCGTCCTGCTCCGGCGGGCCGTCGGTGTCCTCGCGATCGCGCTCGCCGCGGGACTCGTTCTCTGGCCGGGAGGGCCCGTCCGGCCGGCCGATACGGCGGGGATCGGGTGGACGCCCTTCGAGGAACGCCTCCTCGAACGGGCGGCGGCGGACGGCGAGCCGGTGCTCGTCGATTTCTCGGCCGACTGGTGCATCCCCTGCCACGAGCTCGAGCACGCCACCTTCGCCGATGCCGGGGTGATCGCGCTCGCCGCGAAGACGGTCGCCCTCAAGGTCGACCTCACGCGCCCCTCCGCGCGCGAGACGGAGCTGAAAAAGCGCTTCGGCGTCCGGGGCGTACCGACTATCATCTTCATCGACCGCGCCGGCGAGGAGGCGACCGCCCTTCGCGTGACGGGGTTCGTTGACGCCGCGGAGTTCCGCCGGCGTCTCGAGGCCATCACCAGGTGATCGACCCGTGAAGTTCGCGACCTTCGAAGACGACGGTCCCCGCCCGGGAGCCGTCATCGGCAATCTCGTCCTCGACATCGCCGCGGCGATGCCGTCGGCGCCGGCCTCGCTCCGCGCGATACTGGCCGGGGGCCTCCTCCCGGCCGTTCGCAACCTCGTCGACAACGCCGCCGAGCTCGATCACGCCCTCTTCCGGCGCCTCGAGGAGACGCGGCTCCTGCCGCCGATCCCCGATCCCGGGAAGATCATCTGCCTCGGGCTCAACTACGCCGGCCACGCCCGCGAGCAGGGACGCGAGCCCCCGCCCCACCCGATCCTCTTCGCCAAGGCAGTGACGGCGCTCGCCGGCCCCTTCGACGAGATCGTCATCCCGGCGGACGTCGACCGCGTCGACGCCGAGGCCGAGCTCGCCGTCGTGATCGGCCGCGACTGCTTCCGCGTCGATCCCTTCGAGGCGCTCGACCACGTCGCCGGCTACATGGCCTTCAACGACGTCAGCGCTCGGCGCGTGCAGCGGGACGACCGGCAATGGTTCCGCGGCAAGGGATTCGACACCTTCGCGCCCTGCGGCCCCTGGATCGTCACGCCCGACGAGACGGGCGATCCGGGCGATCTCCCGATCGCGCAGCGCCTGAACGGCCGCGTCATGCAGGAGGGCTCCACCGCCGACATGATCTTCGACGTCCCGTCGATCGTCCACTTCGTGTCGGCCGGCATGACGCTCCGGGCGGGGGACGTCATCGCGACGGGAACGCCGGCGGGGGTGGGCGTCTTCCGCGATCCGCCCGTCTTCCTCTCCGACGGGGACGTCGTCGAGATCGGCGTCGGCCGTATCGGGACGATCCGCAACCGGGTGCGCATAGAGCAGCGGGGGGACGGGTGAGCGGTACGCCGAAACGGATCGTCGTCCTCTCGATCTGGGACGATCTCTGGTCGCTGGGCGAGGGCGCCGGCGTGGCCGACGAGTTGCACTTCATCCGCGGCCTTGTCCGGGCCGGCTGGGAAATCCACTACCTCATCCCCGAGCCCGCCGGCGGGGCGCCGCCCGCGGGCGACGGGATCAGGTGGCACACCTATCCGAACGTCTTCCGGCGCTGGCGGCGGCTTCCCGGTTCGCTGGCGAGATTCGCCTGGTACGCGTCCTTCGACCGCGCGGCCGGCAAACCGCTCCGCGAGCTCGCCCGCGGCGCCGGCGCCGATCTCCTGCTCGGCTTCTCCCACTACACGTGCGGCGTCGTCGGCCGGACGGGACGCGACCTGGCGATCCCGACGGCCGTCAAGCTCTTCGGCGTGATGAACCTCGGACGCACCGACCTGTCGCCGCTCCGTTACCGGTGGCTGAACGCCGACCAGCTCCTCGCCTTCAGGCGCCCCGTCGACCGCTACATCGTCCTCGACGACGGCACGCGGGGAGAGGAGGCCCTCGCGCGCCTCGGCGTCCCCCGGGAGCGCATCTCGTTCTTGCCGAACGGCATGGATGTCGAGTGGGCGGATGTCGCGGTCGATCGCGCCGCGGCCAGGCGTGAGTTCGGCCTGCCGCCGGATGGCGTCCTCGCCGTCACCCTCTCCAGGCTCGTGCAATCGAAACGCATCGATCTCTTCCTCGAGGCGGCGGCGCTCGCCCTCGCCGGCGGGCCGCCGGACCTTTGCTTCGTCGTCGCGGGGGACGGGCCGGATCGCGCCGCCCTCGAGGCGCAGGCTCGGCGGCTCGGCATCGCGGAGCGCATCCTCTTCACCGGCATCGTCCCGCACGACGACGTCGTCCGGCTCTTCAAGGCGTGCGACATCTTCGTCGGCACCAACGAACTGACCAACAAGTCCCTGCCGCCCTGCGAGGCGATCCTCTGCGGACTGCCGGTCGTCGCCTTCGACGTCGCCGCCACCGCCGAGATCGTGCGCGACGGCGAAACGGGGATCCTCGTCGACAACGGCGACGTGGCCGGCCTCGCGACCGCGATCGCCTCCCTCGCCACCGACGAGCCGCGGCGCCTCCGGCTCGCCGCCGGCGCCGCCCGCTTCGGACGGGAGTATTTCGTCTCGTGGGAAGATCGGGTGCGCATGGAGACGGATCTCTTCGAAACGATGCTCGCCGGCGGGCGCAACCTCTGATATAAAACGCCACGGGTTCTCACATGAACGAGAATCCGTGGCGCCTCAACGAGTGGATATGTGTCCGGTGGAACGGGGCTTCCGGAGCCTTCTCTGAATCCACCGCTCTTCGGCGGGGTATCGTTCCTCTTCTCTCGCCCCGCGTCCCCGCTCTCACCGTAGGAAGTATATCCCGATTCGTTCCGCTGTCAAGGCTGGGAGCCATCGAAACGCGACCACGCGCCGCCCCTCGGGGGGCGGCGTTGCTCTCTTCGTATCGTGCCTCGCGCTCATCGCCGCGCGGCGACGACGACGGCCGCGATGGCCTTGATCATCTCGCCAGCGAGGAACGGCACGAGGCCGAGCGAGGCGGCCGCTCCGGCGGAAAGCCCCAGCACGAGGGCCAGCCACGCGGTGCCGGCGCAGAGGATCAGCGCCAGTCCGGCGGCCGAGCCGGCGAGGAGGCCGAGGCGCCCCCGTCCGTTGGCCAGGAAGCCGGCGAGCGCGGCCGCGGGAGCGAACGCGAGCAGGTAGCCGCCCGTCGGTCCGAGCAGGACCGCCGGGCCGGCGAGGAACCCGGCGAAGAGCGGCAGGCCGGCGGCACCGAGCGCCACGTAGGCGAGCATCGCGTGGAATCCGTCGCGGGGACCGAGCGTGATCCCGGCGAGGACGACGAAGAGCGTCTGCATGGTGACGGGCACCGGCGTGAAGGGCAGCCATATCGCGAGCTGGGCGCCGACCGCCGTGAAGGCGACGCAGAGCACCATCCGGGCGATCCGCCGGAGAGCGTCTGTTTCGGCCGCCAGCGGGGTTGGATACGCGTACGAGGCGATCTCCATCGTTCTCTCCTTCGATTCCGTATGGTTTCGCCGTCGCCGGCGGGGGCGTCCGCCGCCGATCGGCGCGACATCAACCTAACCCTTCGCCGGCGTATTTTCAAGCATTGTCTGGCGCCGCCCGTCGCGCGTCACGAAGACCCGGCCTCTCCATCGACGGTGACGTTGCCGAGGTAGTAGTGCGCCGTGATCTCGAGATGCATCATCACGCGCCTGCCGCCTCCCGTGCCCGCCCCGTCCAGTTCGTACGAGCCGAGAACGGCGCCGAGGACGTTGAAGAACTCGAAGAGGAAGATGCGGAGCGCCATGAGATGCCGGTACTCGAACTCGAGCCGGTCCCGCCAGGCCCCGGGGCCCTCCCGCCTGCTCTCCCGCAATTCGGCGAACTCCTCGTCGCCGGTATCGGCGTCGAGGGCGTTGAGCCGGCCGGGGGCCGCCTCCCGCGCCCGGCGCTCGACCCCGCCGAGGAGTTCCTCGATCCGTTCGTTCCGACGCTGTCCCTCGATCAGCTCGTCGAGGAGCGCCTCCCCCTCGACGATGACATCGTGCAGGAAGACGACGTTCCGCTCGAGGGCCTCGAGATACCCGTCCTGGCCGGCTCGTTCGGCCTTGTCGCGGATCATCGCGTCGAGGTTCTTCCGGAAGAGCTCCGGCGCGGGATAGTGCTCGGCAACGTGGCCGGAAAATGTGGCTATCACCTCGTCGATCGTCGCCGTCTCCATCTATCGCTCCTCCCCGTTCGCGACCGCCTCGACCGGGACGGCCGTCCGCGTCTTGACCGGCGTTCCCGACGGATCGGTGTGCGGGCCGGGACGCAGATCGGCCACCCGTCCCTCGAAAACGGCGCCCGCCGCCGAGACGGCGACGAAACCGTCGCCGAGGGGGCGGATCGCCATGAGGTCCGCCGGCAGGAATCCCGCCGTCGCCAGCGTCGGATGCCCCGCTGAAGAGAGCGCGATCCCGAGAAGCGCCCCCGTTCCGAGACGGAGGATCGCCCGCCGGTCGTCGACACCGGCCGTCTCGACCCGTCCGGGAAGGACCAGGCGGCCGCGTTCCGCGGCCGTCTCGTCGTCGAGGACGACGAGCGTGTCTCCCGCCATCCCCCGGCCGTCGTGAATGATGAGGATCCCGCCGCCGAACGTGCCGACGAGCCGCCGGTCGACCGGCTCGAGAACGCGGTGAGCGAGCGGATCGCCGATCCCCTTGCCCTCGAGTTCGAAGACGGTCGCCTCCTTCCGCTCGATGACGACGAGCCGCCCGCCCACGGCGACCGCGGCCTGCATCTCGCGCCCGACCTTCCGGCCCCGTGACGCGTCGGCGCCGACCGGATCGATCGCGTAGGCGAACCCGTTCGTCGTCACGGCGACGAGCCCGCCGGGAGCGCCGGCGAGCGCGAGGACCGGCCGGGGAATCGTCGCGGTCGCGACGACGCCGTCGGGGCGGAGGAGGAAGAGACGCGAGCGCGCGCTGATGTCGACGGCCACCGCCGTCCAGTCAACGCCCCGCGCCACGGCGGCGATACGGGCCGATCGCGAGCGCACGCGTCCCAGTTCGCGCCGGTCCACGCCGCCGGCGGCGAGTCCGTCCGCCCGCGCGAGGCAGAGGCTCGATTCCCGCCCGGCGACCGAGTCGAGGACGGCGGCGAGGATCTCTCCCCCCGCGTCGAGGAAGCAGACGCCGCGGAGCGGCATCGCCGGCGCCTCGGGCGGATCGGGAATGCGGGCGGGCCGGAAGAGGAGTTCCCAACCGGCCGTCTTCTCCGGCACGATCTCCCGTCCGATGCGCGTCTTCGTCTTGCCGTCCCTCTCGATCGTCCGCTCGATTGTCCGGAAGGGGCTTTCCTCGCCGGGGAGAATGAAGTAGAGGAACCCCGACGCCGATTCGCCCGGCTCGAGCCGGAGGGGAGCGAAGAGGCAGCGGTCTCCCGGCGGGAGCAGGGAGCGGTTCAGAAGGGGCCGCATGTACCGCCCGATCGTGAATTCCCGGAAGAGGTAGAAGCCGCCGAGCGGCGCGAGCATCATCCCCGCGGTGTAGTCGCCGGCGCCGAGGGTCCGGTAGGCGTCGGCGCTCGGCTCGCCGCGCACGCAGGAGGCGACCGCCGTCGGATGCAGCGGCGGATATTCGCTTTCGGCGACGAGGCAAACGCCGTCGAGGAGACCGCCCGGATCGAGGGAGGCCGCCGCATGGAGGCACAGGGGGCGGACGTCGTCGTTGCGGATGGTGACCTCGACCGGCAGAACGCCGTAGTCGAGAAGATCCCGGTGGAAGATCGCCTTGACGACCGCCGGATCGCCGACGACCCGGGCGCTCGCCGAGAGACCGAGGCCGGGGGCCTGCCGGACCACGGGGATGACCGGGGAGGACGGCATCTCGCCTCTTTTCAGGCAGGATCCGGCGGTCGCGGCGACGAGGAGCGCCGCGCAGGCGGCAGCGAGGCGTCGGCATGTCCGTGGCGTGTTCACGTTCCCTCTCCCTCTGTTCCGTCCCCGCCGGCGGCGATCTCCGACCGGAGCCCCTCGAGGGGGACGAACCTGCCGAGCGGCACGATGCGGCAGTACCGTTCGAACGTCTTCATGAAACACCGGTTGTCGCAGAATCCCCCGGAGAGGTAGAGCGTCTCCGGTCGGCCGACGAAATCCCGCACGTTGCGGATCACGCCGTGGACGAACATCGCCACGGCCTCCCCGGGGGAGGTGCCGGTCGAGATGCGCTCGAGGACCTTCTCCATGCCGAAGACGCCGCAGGTGACGTTCACCCACGTCTCCGCCGGCTCGAGCGCGTTGAAATCGATGCCGTAATAGCCGCCGAGGAGCTCCACGGTCGCGCCCGTCGTCGAGCCGCAGGCGAGGTTCCAGTCGAGCTTGACGACCCGGCGCCCGGCGAACCGGACGTACTTGATGTCGCGGCCGCCGACGTCGACGACGGAGAAATCCGGATCCTCGATGAGCGACAGCGCCCCCTCGGCGAGCGCGATGAGCTCGTTCTTGTAGACGCGGCAACGGTTCTTGCCGCCGTGCCCCGTCGCGACGTCGAAGAAGGCGTCGTCCCGCCCGGCGAGATCCTTCGCCGCGACGATCTCCAGGGCGCCCGAATCGACGTCGAGGATCTTCGCCCAGGTGCTGCCGCAATCGGCGATGCGCACGCGTTCCATCCTTCCGGCGCGGGACCGCGCCGTTCACGAGAGCCGGATGAAGGCCTCGATCTTGGCGAGTATCGAATCGTTGACCTCGCGATGGCAGTCGATGGCGAGTCCGCCCGTCGCCTCGGCGAGGGCGTGTGCGAGATCCTGCTTCGCGCAGAAACTCTGCGAGAAGAAGACCGTCGGCACGCCCGCGTCGACCCGGGTCTCGAGATCGAGATCGTTCGGCCGCCCCGCCTCGACGCACCGCGTCCACCCGTAGACGTGCGTCGTCTCGGGAAAGACGTCGAGGAGCCGCAGGTCGTTCGGGGGCACGCCCCAGAAACCGTGGGTCGGTTCGCAGGAGGAGGGAGGCGACGCGGGCGGAAAGAAATCGACGACCGTGTCCATGATGCGCAGCACCTTCTCCGTGAGAGGCGCGCGGGCCGTCGAATACAGGAGGGGGCGGTCTTCCCACTCGCCGGGGGGGAACCGCGACTCGACCACCTCGTGGCCCATGGCGGCGAGCAGGTGGGCGGCGTGCCGTCCGCGGTCGCACTTGTCCTCGCCCACCGCGGCCACGACGAGCAGCAACCGGTCTCCCAGCGCGATCGCGTTGTCCACGATGTTGGCGATGATGCGGCAGGTGGTCGCCGGCAGGATGCCGGCGTCGGGCGCCCCGGCCGCGACGTCCAGATCGACGAGCCGGGCGCCGGGGTGCCGCCGGCGCGCCTCGGCGAGGAGGCGTCGCCGCGGAAACCCGTAATAGCCGATGACCGTATCGCGGTTCCCGGGGATCATCGTGTCGTTTCGAACGATCCGCCGTCGCCGCCGGGCGGGGCGGGGCTCATTCCTCGCCGTTCTCGACGCGCCCGATGACGTCGAGGACCTCTTCGGGGGTCTTCGCCGCCAGCATCCGCTCCCTGAATCGCTCCACCTTGATCATCTTGACGATCTTGGCGATCGCCTGGACGTGCGGTCCCGATTCGGTCGAGGGAGCGACCATGAGGAAGAAGAGATACGAGGGCTTGCCGTCCTGGGCGTCGAAATCGACACCGTCGCGGGAAATGCCGATCGCGATGCTCAACCGCTCGACGGCGTCGCACTTGGCGTGCGGGATCGCGATGCCGCGCTCGAGCCCGGTGGATCCCTCCCGCTCCCGGCTCATGACGGCCTCGAGGATGGAATCGGCGTCGCAGAGGCACTCGGCCTGGCCGAGCAGCTCGACGAGCTCCTCGACGACCTCCTCCTTGTCCGTGCCCTCCAGTCCGACGCTGATGTGTGCGGGCGATATGTGATCGATCAATCTCATCTTCCGGCCTCCCTGGCACGCAGTCGAAGCTCGCGAATCAGGCGAAACATAACGTCCCGCGCCGGCGAGCGCAAGCGCCTCGTCGGCGGCCGCGGCGCACCGCCGCGGCAGGTCAGAGGGCGTCGTACGCCCGCTCGACGCGCGCCTTGCCGCGGACGACCATCACGGGACACTTGACCTTGCGCAGTATCCGCTCCCCCTCCTCGTAGAAGGAGTCGCGAAGGCTGAGAACCTCGCCGAGCTCCCCCTGGACGAGCAGGTCCGCGCCGAAATCGTCCACCTCGTGGTCGACCTCCTCGTGGACCACGCCCTTGCGGAGCACCGTCTCGACGGTGGCCCCCTTGCGCTCGGCGAGCTTGACGATGTAATTCAGGTACCGCTTCCCGTCCTCCTCCAGGTCGCGCTCGTAGTCCATCTTCTCCATCTGGACGAAGACCTTCGCCTTGAGGAGCTCGCTGAGCAGGTTCTCGTTGACCACGTAGATCGCCCGCAGGCGCGCATCGTAGCGCTTTCCCATCGCGATCGCGAACTGCGCCGCCGTGATGGAGGATTCGCTGCCGTCGATATAGAGAAGAATGTTCGCCAGCGGATTCACGTCGCTCATACGGCCTCCCCTTTTCGTCTCGAGAGACGGTCCTTCACGAGCTTCATGCTGAAGAACGCCTCGCGTTCCGCTTCCTCGAGGGCCATGTCGATATAATGCAGCGTTTCCTCGTAATCGGGAATGAATATCTTCTCGAGCGCATTCACCCGGCGGATCGTCTTGGAGACCTCGCGCGAGAGACGCACGAGCGAGATCCGGGCCTCGGCGAGCGTGCCGAGATGCCCGAGGATCTCGCGGAACTTCCCGATCGTCTCGTCGATCCAGATGCTGCTCTCCGCGGAGGCCACGTAGGGGGAGCGGTCCTCCAGCTCCACCTTGACACGCGGAAGCGAGACGCCCATCACCCGCTTCTGCGAGAGGCGTATCCGCGATTCGATGTTCATCCCCGTGGCGGTCAGGTTCACCTCGCGCCGGCCCATCCGCAGGATCGCCTGGTCGAGGGCCGCGAAGGCCTCCGCGAGGCTCGCCTCGACGCGCTCCTGGGCGTCGACGGTGCGATCGATGAGCCCCATCAGTTCGACGACGAGGATCTTCCGCTTCTGGTCGAGCAGTTCCCAGCCCTCGCGGGCGAAACCCAGATCGCGGCGGATCCGCATCAGGTTCGTCTTTGTCGGCGCTACCTCGTAACGTGACATCCGTCTCCGCCGATCGTCGGGCGCCCTCCGGGCGGGCGCGTCAGGACCCGTAGTACTTGTTCAGCTCTTCCTCGGTGATCCGGTGCAGCTCGTCGCGCGGCAGCGAGGAGACCACCTTCCAGCCGATGTCGAGCGTATCGACGATGGAACGGTCCTCGTACTCCCCCTGGGAAAGGAAGTCCCGCTCGAACCGCTCGCCGAACTCCATGTAGACCTTGTCGAGCGGCGTCAGCTCCTCCTCGCCGATGACCGCGGCGAGCGCCCGCACGTCCTTGACGTGCGAGTAGGCCGCGAAGAGCTGCGAGGCGATGTGGGCGTGGTCGCCGCGGGTCATCCCCTCGCCGATCCCGTCCTTCATCAGGCGGGAGAGGCTCGGCAGCCCCGCGATCGGCGGGTAGATGTTCCGCTGCGAGAGCTCGCGTTCGAGGACGATCTGCCCCTCGGTGATGTACCCCGAGAGATCGGGGACCGGGTGGGAGATGTCGTCGTTGGGCATCGTGAGGATCGGCATCTGCGTAATCGATCCATCGATCCCCTTGATCATCCCGGCGCGCTCGTAGATCGCCGAGAGGTCGCTGTAGAGGTAGCCCGGGTATCCCTTCCGGCTCGGGATCTCCTCGCGGACCGTGGATATCTCGCGCAGCGACTCGCAGTAGTTGGTCATGTCGGTGAGGATGACCAGGACGTGCATGTGCAGCTCGAAGGCGAGAAACTCGGCCGCGGTCAACGCGGTGCGCGGGGTGACGATGCGCTCCACGGAGGGATCGTCGGCGAGATTGAGGAAGAGGACGACCTTCTCGAGCACCCCCGATTCCTCGAAGTTCCTGATGAAGTAGCGCGCCACGTCGTGCTTGATCCCCATCGCGGCGAAGACGACGGCGAAGGAGGTGTCCTCGCCCACGATCTTCGCCTGGCGCGTGATCTGGGCCACGATCCGGTTGTGGGGAAGCCCCGTGCCGGAGAAGATCGGCAGCTTCTGGCCGCGGACGAGCGTGTTCATGCCGTCGATCGCCGATATCCCCGTCTGGATGAACTTGCGCGGGTACTCGCGGGCGGTCGGGTTGATCGGGAGCCCGTTGACGTCCTTCCGCATCTTCGCCATCGGCGGCGGGCCGCCGTCGATCGGATGGCCGAGGCCGTCGAAGACGCGCCCGAGGATCTCCTCGCTCACGCCGAACGAGAGCGGCTCGCCGCGGAACCGCACGCGCGTGCCGGGGATCGACAACCCGCTCGTCCCCTCGAAAACCTGGATGACCGCCGCGCCGAGACTGGTCTCGAGGATCATCCCCAGCCGCACGTGCCCCTCGGGATCGGTGATCTCGGCGAGCTCGTTGTAGCCGACGTCGTGGATGCCCTCGACGACGACGAGCGGCCCCTCGACCCGGCTGATCCCGATGTACTCGCGTCCCTCGGTCAGATGTTTCTCCGTCATGTCGTCTCTTCTCTCAATCGAACATGTCGCTGATGGCCTGCATCGAGCGACGAAGCCTGTCCCTGATCTCGTCGAGCTTCCCGATCTCGTCGTTCGGCACGGCGAACTTCATGCGCATGATCTCCGACGAGATCTCCATCTTCTTGATCTGATGGATGTTCGCGCCCTTCTTGATATTCTCCAGCCCGAGCTCGTAGTAGTCGATGATGATCCGCAGCATCTTCACCTGCTTCTCGGGCGTGCAGTACATGTCGACCTTGTCGAAGCTGTTCTGCTGCAGGAATGCGTTCTTGAACATCGTGCACGTCTCGAGGACGATCCGCTGCGTGTCGGGCAGGACGTCGGGGCCGACGAGCTTGACGACCTGCTGGAGCTTCCCCTCCTGCTGGAGGAGCGTCATGATGCCCTGGCGGAGCTCCATCCACTCCCCCCCCGAGCGCTGCTGCCACCAGTCGGCGATCTCCTCGACGTACTCGCTGTAGGAGTCGAGCCACGAGATCGCCGGGTAGTGCCGCGCGTTGGCGAGCTGGCGGTCGAGGGCCCACAGGCAGCGGACGAACCGCTTCGTGTGCTGTGTGACCGGCTCGGAGAAATCGCCGCCCGGCGGGGAGACCGAGCCGACGATCGAGATCGATCCCTCGCCGCCGCCGATGGTCTCCACCATTCCCGCCCGCTCGTAGAACTCGGCGAGGCGGGTCGGCAGGTAGGCGGGATACCCCTCGTCCGCGGGCATCTCCTCCATCCGGCCGGAGAGCTCGCGAAGCGCCTCGGCCCAGCGTGAGGTGGAATCGGCCATGATCGCCACGTGGTAACCCTGGTCGCGGTAGTACTCGGCGATCGTGATCCCCGTGTAGATCGAGGCCTCGCGCGCCGCGACGGGCATGTTCGAGGTGTTGGCGATGAGGACGGTGCGCTCCATGATCGGGCGTCCCGAGCGCGGATCGACGAGCTCGGGGAAGGAGATGAGCACGTCGGTCATCTCGTTGCCCCGCTCGCCGCATCCGATGTAGACGATGATGTCGGCGTCGCTCCACTTCGAGAGCGCGTGCTGGATCATCGTCTTGCCCGTGCCGAAGCCGCCGGGGACAACCACGGTCCCGCCCTTCGCGACGGGGAAGAGCGTGTCGACGACGCGCTGCCCGGTCACGAGCGGCAGATGGAGCGGCAGCCGTCCCCCGACGGGGCGGCCCCGCCGGACGGGCCAGCGCTGGTGCAGCTTCACCTCCCGCGTACTGCCCGCCTCCGTCTCGACGCGGCAGACGACATCGTCGACGCCGTACTCGCCGGCGCCGGCCGTCCACGAGACGGTCCCCTTCACGCCGGGGGGCACGAGGACGCGGTGTTTGATCAGCCCCGTCTCCTGCACCTCGCCGACCGTCTCCCCGCCCGTCACGGCCGTCCCGGCGGCGACGACCGGCTCGAAGGCCCAGCGCGCCTCCCGGTCGAGCGCCGGCACGTGGATCCCCCGCTGGATGTACTGGTCGGAGGCGTCGCGGATGACCTCGAGGGGCCGCTGGATGCCGTCGTAGATCGTGCCGAGAAGCCCCGGGCCGAGCTCGACGGACAGGGGCACGCCGGCACTGTAGATGGCCGCTCCCGGCGCGAGCCCGGTCGTGTCCTCGTAGACCTGGATGGCGGCATGCTCGCCGTCGAGCTTCACGATCTCGCCGACGAGGTGATCTTCGCCGACCTCGACGAGATCGAGCATCTTCGCTGTCGTCACGCCCCGCGCATGGATGACGGGCCCGATGACCTTCTCGACCGTTCCGATGATCTCAAGCACTGCCCTCGCCCCCCTCCCCCGACGAAGCGACGACTTCCTCGAAGATGATCCGTCGTATTTCATCCCGGAATCGATACTTCCGGGCTTCGAACGTGTTGTCGAATATCACCTTGCCGTCCGGTACGCCGATGCGCGCGCCGCCGAGCGACGGCGTGTCGAGGGGCTTTGCATCGAGCGATTCGATCGTTCGCCCGCCGGCGGCGGCAGCCTCCCGGACGGCGGGAAAGACCTCCGATTCGACGAGCGCCATGTCGCGGCGGTCGACCGCGACCACGAAGCGCGCGCCGTCGAGCGCGTCGACCCCCTCGACGACGAGAGCGGCGAGGATCCGTCCGTACCCGCCGCTTTCGCGAAGCTCGCCGAGGCGCTTCTCGACGCGGCCGAGGATCTCGGCGACGATCTCCTCGCGGGCCTTGAGTTGCGCGCGGCGCACCTCGAGGCTCACGCTGGAGAGAAGCCGCCTGCGGTTCGATTCCGCCTTCTCGCGCGCGTCCTTGAGAACCTTCCCGGCGACGGCCTCCCCCTCGGCGGCGGCCTTCTCCGAGATCTCGGCGGCCGTCCGGCGGGCCTTCTCGAGGATCGACTCGATCTCGGCCACGCCGTCCTCCTCGATCTTCCCGCAGATCCTGTCGACGGATTCCTGTTCCACCAACGTTGACACTCCCTCGTTGAGCGCCGCCGCCGGCGGCGCTCACGTTACACGTTCACGCCGACTGCCGACCGCACCATCTCGCGGATCGAGACGCGCCCCTCGATGGGCCCCGTGCGGTCGGGGATCTCGATGACGAGCGGGAAGGAGCGGCTGTACACGTACTCCTCCATCTCGCTGCGGATCTCCGAAGCGATCCGCTCGGTGGTGATGACGATACCGATCTCCGAGTCGGGGGCGAAGGCCTTGGCCATCGCCTCCCTCGCCTCGTCGGCCGTCTCGACGACCTCGCCCTCGAGGCCGACGAGATTGAACCCGGTGACCGTATTCTCGTCGGCGATCACGAAAAACTTCATCGACACGCTCCCGTGGACGATCCCCCGTCAGATCTTTGTGAGGATCATGATCGAGATGATCAGCCCGTAGATCGCGATCCCCTCGGCGAGGCCCACGTAGATGAGCGCGCGCGCCGCGAGTTCGGGCTTCTCCCCGATCGCCCCGAGCGCGGCCGAGCCCACGTAGGCGACGGCGACGCCGGCGCCGACCGAGCCGATCGCCGTCGAGAAGGCCGCCGCGGCGAAGGCCCAGACCGTCACCTTGGCCGTCTCGGGCGTCCAGGTCCTGGCCGTCCCGGTCACGGCGGCGCTGTGCTGCTGCTGGCCGTGGACGTGGACCGCGGTGGTCGTCAGGGTGATCAGCAGGACGATGAAGACGGTCGAGATGACTGCCGTCGTGGAAAGCGTTATCCACCGCTTCATCTTCCGCCTGCGAGCCTCTTGCTGTGACATTCCCGGCTACTCCTTTCCTTCGGCCCGGCGGCGCGCCGGACCGAGGCCGATGGGTTTGTACGCCGTGCCTCCGCCGAGAAAGAACTTGCCGAAGAACTCGTAGTACTCCAGGCGGATCGCCTGGATCGTGACGACGAGCCCCTCCAGGGCGATGACGACGGCGTTTCCGATCACGAGTATGATCGCCGAGTACGCCCATCCCCCGCTCTTGCCCTTCACCATGTCCACGAGGCTGAAGACGGCGATGAAGAGCCCGACGTGGGCGAGGGAGAAGGCGGCGACACGGATGAAAGACACCGTGTTGCCGAGGTACCCCGTGACGATCTCCATGACCTCGATCACCGTTTCCATCAGGTAGGTCATGAGCCCCTTCTCGAAACGCGGCCGGCGGCGCGAGAAGACGGCGGCGAGGGGCTCCCTGAGGAAGAGGACGAGGATCGGCAGCCCCACCGCGAGGAGCAGGAGCCTCACCGGTATGGGCCGGTTCGCGAGAAAGATCGAGACCACGCCGATGCCGCCCCAGTAGATGACGGCGCTGACGATGCCGGCGTGATCGAAGAACGTGGCCTTGTAGTTCCGCGTGCGGATCGCGTTGATCACGTTGAGGAGGATCCCGATCGAGATCATCGCGATCCCGAAGTAGACCGCGACGCGGAAGAAATAGAGGACGTCGTGCATGGGCTTCATCCACAGGCTCGGCAGCAGTTCCTCGAGCCCGAAGATGCTGCCGAAGAGGAAGCCGAAGACGATCGAGGAGAGGCCGCAGTAGAAAGCGAGCTTGCCGATCAGGCGCGTCGCATCGGCGCGCTCCGCTCCTCCCCGGAAACCGAGCATCCAGCCGATCGCCGCGAGGATGAAGCCGTGGCCGACGTCGCCGAACATCATCCCGAACATCGCCAGGAAGGAGATGGCGACGAAGAATGTCGGATCGAGAAAGGAATACTCGGGAAGGCCGTAGCTCGAGACGAGCATCTCGAAGGGCCGGAAGAAACCGGGATGGCGCAGCAGAACCGGCACGTGGCGCGTCCCCTCGCGCACGCCGGCGATCTCCTCGGGCGGGATGATCTCGATGATCGCCCGTCCCCTCGCCGCGCGGTAGATCTCCCGCTCGACGGTCTGCCGCTTGTCGCTCGGTATCCACCCGGAGAAGATGTAGGTCTTCGCCGTCCTCTTGAGGTAGGTCTTCACCTTGAGCAGCAGCTCGGCGACCTTGAGGGAGCGGTGGTACTCGGTGACCGCCTCGGCGTGCTCGCCCCGGAGCGCCGCCAGCTCCCCGTCGACCTCGCCGATCTGCTCCGCGAGCCCTGCGATCCGCTTCTCCAGCTCGCCGGTGACGAGCCCCGGATCCCCCTTCGCCTCCTCGGGCACCTCGATCTCCTCGAAGGCCGCCTCGCGGAGGATCCGCTTGAGCTTGAGGCGGTCGGTCTTCAGGCCGATGACGAGGAGCACCTGGTCGCCGTCGCGCACCACGAGGGGCAGGGCGACGGCTGCGAGGGGCGCGAGCTTCTCGCGTACGTATCCGAGGTTCTCGGCGCGGACCTGGCCGTAGCGGATCTCGAGGAAGGTGTACGGCGCGCGTTCCGGCGAAAGCCCGACGACGTCGAGGGGAGCCACCTCGCGCATGATCCCCTGCAGGCGCTCGTACTTCACCTGGAGCTCCTTGCGCCTGAGCCCGAGGCCCTCCACCTTCTGCTCGAGCGCGGCCATCTCCCGGTCCATCCCGTCGAGGTCGGCGGGCGTGATCTCGAGGTGGCGGCCGTCGCGCGCCTCGAGGGGCAATTCCCGGATCCCGAGGGATTTCATCAGCTGAGCGACCCTGCCGGCGAGCCCGTCGATGCGGCCCTGCATCTTGCGGGTCTCGTAGTCCTTGAGCTGCCCGACCCAGTCCTCGTGCTCGTCGAGCTGGACGAGGTGGAGGATGCCGAGGCGAACGATCTCCTTCGCGACGGCGTCGACCTCCGTCTCGAAGACGACGACGTTGATCTGGTGCATCCGTTCCGGCGTGAACATGGTCGTTTCCTCAGAAGGCCACGCGCAGGTGGCTCTCGATCTCGCTCCGCCCCATCCGGTAGACCTTGCCGTTCAGTATCGTGATGACGTTCCGCACTTCCGTGCGCTTCAGGATCAGGTAGGCGAGGATCGTCCCGATCGTGAAGGGGAACCCTCCCAGCGTCCGTTTCGCCTCGACGAGCAGGTAGTTCCAGAGGATGATCTCGAGCAGGTAGAGCTTGCTGAGCTGCTCGCCCTGCACGAGAGCGTCCGAGACGCTGCTGTACGATTTCTCGATGGCGACGCGCAGGACGTCGCGCAGGGACTCCGCCTTGAAGGCCTCGCGGAGCCGGTCCGCCGTCATCCGGTATCCGCCGGGGATGTTGTAGTCGAGCAGCTCCCCGACGGGCACGTCGTAGTAGAACTTCAACCGGATCAGCCATCCGATGTTCGTCCGGTCGATCTCGAGGCCGACGAGCCGCTCGGCGATCCGCCGGTCGCCCTTCGCGAGGGCGGCGACCCGCTCCTTGAGCCGTCGATAGTAGTCGATCTCGAGCCCGATCTCCACGGGAAAAAGGGTGCCGCGTTCGCCGTACGCGTCGAGGGCCCGCCTGACCGGTTCGTGGAAGGGCGAACCGTTGAGGTACGCGAGGGCCTCCTCGAGGGAGCCCGCCTCGCTGATCGCCCCGTAGGGCAAGGCGTGCGGGAGCGAGCCGCGGACGAGGTACTTCATCTCCTCGCCGTCCCGGTGTCCTTCCCGGATGCGCAGCGCCACCTTGAGGTTCTCGATCTCGTACTTCTCGATGAAGTGGGAGACGAGGGCGCGCTCGGCGCCCTTGAGATCGCGGAGCAGCTCGGTGTGCCAGAGTATCTCGCGCTCGAGGAGGAGCCGCTCGCCGACGCGCGGGTCGAAGGCGATCTCGGGCTGGGAGAATATCGGCTCGTAGATCGTCCCGTCGAGGGCCGCGTAGAATTCGGAGAGATCGCGCGTCTCGGCGAGGCGGTTGATCGTCGCCTCGTCGAGGAGCGTGCTGAGGCGCGCGCGCACCTTGGCGTTCACGAGCGAATACTTGCTGACCGGTCCGAATACCATGAAGATTCCCCGGTTGTATCGCCGTTTTGCCGGCGCGGGCGAACACGGGCAAAACCAGCGGCCGCTAGTCTCCGGCCTCCCCGGAGACGAGACGCGCGGCCCGATCGACGGCGCGCTCGACGCTGTCCCGGCGCTCTTCGAGCATCCGGGAGCCGCCGCCCCCGACCGCCCCGATCAGGCGCGCCTTCTCCTTTTCGGCTTCGCCAATGGCGACCTCGACGATCCGCTGGCCCTCGGCGACGCTCGCCTGGCGCCGCTCCTCGACGATCGCCCGGCTGCCGCGCTCCGCGTCGCGGACGATGCGCTGCGCCTCGGCGCGCGCCTCCTCGATCCGGTCTCTGGCCTCGCGCTCGGTATCGATGATCTTCTTGACGACTTCCTTCACGTCTTCTCCGATGTCCAGAGTGGGCGGGCGGGAAACGGATTGCGGTAGTATAGCGGCTCGTCACCGGGGTGTCAACGGGGGAAGCCCGGCGGGCGCGACCGATGCGGCGCAGACGAAATGCCCCCGGCTGGCCGGCCGGTCAGAGCGAACGGATGAAAGAGGATACGGCCTCGGCGCTCTCGGCCCAGGTGGGAAAGCGCGCCGCGCTCACGCCGGCGGCCGTCGAGACCTTCCGGAGATACCCGCGGTTCTCCATGAGGAGTTCGAGGTAGGAGGCGATCATGGCCGCGTCCCCCGGGTCGACGAGGAAACCGTCGCGGCCGTGCGAGACGACCTCCGCCGCGCCGCCGGCGCGGGAGGCGATGACGGGAAGCGCGCGGCTGAAGGCCTCGATCGAAACCATCCCGGATCCCTCCTCGATCGAGGGAACGACGAGGACGTGGCCGTCGTCGAGGATCCGTGCGAGAAGGCCGTCGCCCACGACGCCGCGGAAGCAAATCCGTTCCCCGATCCCGCGTTCGGCGATCTGGCGGCGGACGGCGGCCGCGTACCGGCTGTCGGCGGCGAGGGATCCCACCACGTCGAGGCGCCATCCGACCGGGGGCAGGGAGGCCAGCGCGTCGACGAGCACGTGCAATCCCTTCCGGCGAATGACGTTACCGACGAAGAGAACGCGCAGATCCGCCGCGCGGCCGCCGCCCGCGCGGCGATCGCGCACCGCCGGGCGGCCCGGCAGCCGGTCCCTGCCGGGATAGGCGACGATGAACGGCCGATCGCCGGGACACAGCGTCCCGGCCGCCCGGTGCGCGATCTCGCTGTCGCACACGATCCCGTCGGTCGAGTCGAGATAGAGTTTCTCGATCCTCCGGAAGATGAGCCGCGCCGCGCCGGGACACCGGCCGCGGCAGCGGAGGCGGTGGACGATCGCCACGATCGGCCCCTCCGCGCGGCGCCGGAGCCGCCGGTTGAGAAGAAGGAGCGAGGGATGGTCCTGCTCGTCCTCGATGATCGCGTCGTAGCGGCCGCCGGCGAGTGTGCCGGCGAGGCCGCCGGAGAGGCCCTCGCCGAGCGAGCGCGCGTAGCAGCGCCGGGGAAGGGAGACGACGTCGACCGTGTCGCCCCGCTCGCGCAGGTGCCCGGCGAGCCGCCGGTCGTAGACGCCGGCGCCGGTCAGGTCGTCGAATCCGCCGCAGGTGACGAACGCGGCGCGCATGCGCCACTCCTTTCCGGCCGCGGGGCCGGCACCCGGGATCAGTCTTTTCCGCCGTCGCGTTCCGGAACGCCCGTAACGACGAGATCGCGCCCGAGAAGCATCCAGGAGACGGCCTCGAGCCGGGGCAGGCGGTTGCTCGACGCCGCCTCGACGCCCCCCACCGACGGCATCCCGCCGAGAAAGACCGGCGCGACGGTGAGGACGACACGGTCGACATGGCCGCCGCAGAGGAAACTCGTGATGATGCGGCTCCCCCCCTCCACCATGAGGGAACCGATGCCGCGGCCCGCGAGCCCGACGAGGGCCGCGGGGATGTCGACGCGGCCGGCGGGATCGGCGGCGACTCGCACGACGTCGGCCCCCGCCTTCTCGAGCCGCGCCCCGCGCGACCGGTCGGCTTCCTCCGTGCAGACGATGACGGGCGGAAAGGGATTGTCGACGAGGAGCCGCGAGGTGATGGGAAAGCGGAGGTGGGAATCGAAGATCACCGGGCGCGGGGATCGCCCGAAAGCGTGCCTGACCGTCAGCCGCGGATCGTCGGCGAGAACGGTGCCGATACCGATCAGGATCGCGTCGTGGTCGGCGCGCAGCGCGTGCGTGAGCCGCATCGACGTCTCGCAGGAGAGAACGCTCTTCTCCCCGTACCGCTCCGAGACGCTTCCGTCGAGGCTCTGCGCGTAGCTCAGCGTCACGAACGGCCGCCCATGGCGGCGCACGTGGGTTCGATCGATCTCGAACGGAATCGTCACTCGTGGATCGCCTTCGCGTGGCATCGCCCCGTGCCCGCGACGCGCGCTATTCCCGGAGAGCCTCCAGGTCGGCGAGGACCTCCTCGGCGTGCGAGGCGGGTTTCACCTTTTCGTAGATTTTCGCGATCGTGCCCGCGGGATCGACGAGAAAGGAGATACGGCTGGTGCCAATGTATTCCCGGCCCATGAACTTCTTCTTCCCCCACGCGCCCCACCGCTTCACGACCTCCTTCTTCTCGTCGGAGAGGAGGGTGAAGGGCAGCTCGTGCCTGTCTGCGAACGAGCGGTGGCTCTTCACCGGATCGACGCTCACGCCGAGAACGACGGCGTCGAGCTTCCCGAACCGCGGGTAGACGTCGCGGATCGCGCAGGCCTCCTTCGTGCATCCCGACGTGTTGTCTTTCGGGTAGAAATAGACGAGAACCCACGAACCGCGGTAATCGGCGAGACGGTGGACGCGCCCGTCCCCGTCCGGCAACTCGATCGCGGGCGCGGGCTGGCCGGCTTCCGGTCTCATGGCGCTTTTCCTTTCTCCAGGTTTCGATCCCAGTATACAGGCGATCCATCCCGGGTAAAACGAAATATTCGCGCTGCCGCGCCGGCCCGGCGCCAGGCGGTCAGGGTCGGGCGTCGATCGTGGCCGAAGCCGCCGGGTCGAAGGGATTGAGCCGCACGGCGAGCGAGAAGAGATAGGGATACCCGTCGCGCAGGTGGCCCAGGTACCCCGTCCACTGGAGCGCGAGGGCCCGGTAGGCGCGCGTTGCGTCGCCGGCGAGGATCGCGAGAAGATCGGTGCCGGGATCGCTGAAGAAGGCACCGATCACCATGTTCATCTTGTTCATCGTCGCGCACCGCTCGCGCGCGGCGAGGAGCCGGTGGATGATCAGCGTGACGAGCAGCACCTCGACAGGAACGAAGGCGATATCCTCGACGAGAAAGACGAAGATATGATGCGCGTCGCGGAAAAGAAGCCAGTGCGCCGCGTAGATTGCGGCCGAGAGGGCCACGAGCGCGGCGCCGAGCCGGTACTGCCAGGGGATCCTCCTCATCGATCGTCCTTTCGTTCGTGTCCGTCGAGCGCCGCGGCGAGCGCGGCGGCGTCATCGATCGGCGCGCGGCAGGAAGAGTCTTCGCAGAGGTAGGCGACGGCGCCGGACGCGGGAACGTCCATCGCGGCGAGGAACGGCGCGAACGCCTCGATCGCCCCCTGCCTCCCCGCGTCCATCAGGCGGAGAACGACCGTCCGCGGCAGGAACCGCTCGCGGATCGCCCGGAGCATCCCGGCGGTTGCCGGCCCGTCCGGGCCGGCGACGACGATCTCCCTCGTCGGCCCGATCGCCGTATCGAGGGCGCAGAGCAGCGCGGTGAAGTTCGCCGGCACCTGCTCGGCGAGTCCGCCCGCCGCGGCGAGGAGCCGTCGCGCTTCCGCGTGGAGGGCCGCGTCGCCGGCGAATTGCGCGAGCCGCAGCAGATTCATCGCGGCCACCGAGTTCCCAGAGTCGTGGGCGCCGTCGTAGACCTCGACCGTCCGCGCGATCAACGGTTCGGTGTCCTGCCCGGCGAAACGGTACGGGCCCTCGCCCCCGCCGAAGAGACCGGTCGCGGCCTCCATGAGAGCGCGCGCCTCGACGAGCCACGCGGCATCGAAGGTCGTCTCGTAGAGCTCGATCAGGCCCCACGCGAGAAAAGCGTAATCGTCGAGGAAGCCGGGAGCGGACTCGCCGTCCCGGTGCATCAGGCGGCCGTTTCGCCGCATCGACCCGAGAACGAACGCCGCCGCGTCCCGCGCCGCGCCGGCGAGGTCGGGGCGATCGAGCGCGCGGGCGGCCACGGCGAAGGCGGCGATAACGAGGCCGTTCCAGTCGGCGAGGATCTTTTCGTCCCGGCCGGGGCGCACCCGCTCGTTCCGGCGAGCTCTCAGGCGAAACGACCCCTCCTCGATGACGCGCTCGATCTCCTCGAGCGGCAGCCCCCGCTCCCTGGCCAGCTCCTCCGGCGCGCGGGCGAAATACAGAACGCTGCGGCCGTCGACGTGGCCCCGTTCGGTCACGCCGAGGTGCTCGCAGATGATCCCGCCGGCCTCCTCTCCGACCGCCTCGCGCACCTCGCCCGGCGTCCACGTGTAGAACCGGCCTTCCTCCCCCTCGCTGTCCGCGTCCTCCGAGGCGTAGAACGCGCCTCCCGGGGCGGCGAGCCGGCCGCGAACGTAGCCGAGGATCCCCGACGCGGCGGAGGCGAACTCGCGGCGCCCCGTCGCCTGGAATCCCTCGACGAAGGCGATCGTGGCGGTCGCCTGGTCGTAGAGCATCTTCTCGAAGTGCGGGACGAGCCACGCCGCGTCGGTCGCGTACCGGTGGATCCCCGATTCGAGCCGGTCGTGGATCCCCCCGCGGGCCATCGCCTCGAGCGTCGCCGCGGCCATCCGCAGGGCCTCGTCGTCCCCGACCCGGCGCCACCGGCGAAGCAGGAAACGCACGTTGTGGGGCGAGGGGAATTTCGGCGACGCGCCGAAACCGCCGTGCGCCTCGTCGAAGGTCTCCCCGAGCCGCCTGCGCGCCTCGCCGAGCAGTTCCTTTCCCGGTTCCCGCCGTCCGGCGCCATCGCCGAGGGCGACCGCCGCGACCACGCGGTCGCCCGCCTCGACGAGTTCCTCGCGCGCGTCTCGCCAGCGGGCGGAGACGAGAGCGAGGAGATCGAGCAGCCCGGGCATGCCGTACCGCGATTCCCGGGGAAGATAGGTGCCCGCCCAGAAGGGCTTGCCCGCGGGGGTCGCGACGATCGTCAGGGGCCACCCGCCCGAACCGGTCATCGCCCCGCAGGCGCGCATGTAGACGTGGTCGACGTCCGGGCGCTCCTCGCGGTCCACCTTGATCGCCACGAACCCCTCGTTGAGCGCCGAGGCGACCGCCGAGTCGGCGAAGGACTCGCGGGCCATGACGTGGCACCAGTGGCAGGCCGAGTACCCGATGGAGAGGAAGATGGGGACGTCGCGCTCGCGGGCGAGGCGGAAGGCCTCGGCGCCCCAGGGATGCCAGTCGACCGGATCGCCGGCGTGCTGCCTGAGGTACCGGCTTTGCTCGGCGCCCAGCCGGTTTCGCGCTCCCGGATCGTGATCGCCGGACATCCCGCCCTCGCTTTCCGTTGCGGCGCCGGGAAGGGGGGCGCGCGGCGGGAGGCGGCCCGGCGCCGCCTCCCGCCGCCCGTCGTCAACGGTCGAACGCCCGCCGCATCGGATCCCACGCGGGCAACACCACCGGTTCGGTGTCGAGCAGGGAGAGGACCTCGCGGGGCAGGTGCCTCTTGTGGACGATGACGGCGAAAACGTTGTCGGTGAACCACTCGTCGTACATCGCCCAGCGGCCCTTGTCGCCCCGATCGGTGCCCCACGAGTTCTCGACGAGCCACTTCGACGGCACGCCGTCGTCGTGATCGACGCCGATGAAGACCATGGCGTGATTGGGCGTGGTGTCGCGGAAGAGCACCCGGTCGGCCTTGGTCATGTCGAGGTCGACGCCGAAGAGCGAGGCGTAGTCGTAGACGCCGGGGCTGAGGATCCCCGCGTCGGGGTCGTGATCCTTGCCGACGTCGGCGGCGAACCAGACCAACTCGTCGTTCAGCACGGCCTTGAGAGCGAATTCGCGAAGGCGCTCCACGCCGAGGTTGACGAACTCCATGTCGTCCATGCCGACCATGTTCCGGCAGAACGCGATCCGGTAGAGGGCGTCGTAGGGGTGCGCCGGGTGGTCGAAGAGGGCGACATAGTCGTTGAGGTCGACGCCGACGGCCTCCTCGTAGAACGAGAGCGGCGTGTAGCGCTTCTCGACGATCCGCTTGTTTTTGTCCTCGTAGCGCCAGACGAACTCCTTCGGGGGCCGGCCCATGTGGAAAACGAGGATCCGGTAGACGTCCCGCATCATCTCGAGGCGCCGCGCGGCGAGGGCCGCCTCGCCGGCGCCGTCGGCCGCCATCCGCCTGAGATCGACCGCGTCGACGCGCATCATCCGGTCGAGGATGCCGTTCAGGCGGTTCGTGTTGCTCGAGTTCTTCGTCTCGGGGGCGACGCTCTTCGGCACGGCGCCGTACTTCTCGATGAGCGTGACGACGTAGTTCCACCAGCCGCCGTCCGGAACGGGCGAGTCGAGGATGGCCTGCAGCTCGCGATCGTCGATCGGCCGGTCGCTCGTTTGCACGATCGCTTCGAGGAACATGTTCGCCTTCTCGAGCTTGTCCCAGAAGAAGAGATGGCTCTGGGAGAATTCGAATTCGTCGAGGTTGAATTTCTCCATCACCGCCGGGCGCATCACGTTGAAACCGGCGAAGAGCCAGCAGCGCCCGGTTTGTTCCTGGTTGGTGATCCCCTTCGCGTCGAGAGTGACGTTGAAGACGTCGTCGTGGCGGTTGTGCAGCTCCCGGTTGTAGGCCAGGTCGCGCGTGTCGTTGTTTGTCACGGCGTTGATCAGCGCCCGGGTCGTCGCGTCGACGACGAGCGACTTCTCGAGATCGGCGATCTCGCCGGGGGTGAGCCCCGCCGTGTCGCCGGCCAACGCGGCGCCCGCGGCGGCCAGCACGGCCGCCGCGATCAGCGCGGCCGCCATCGTGCGGTATCCCTTCATGCCATCGGCTCCTTTCCGTTCCGGTTTTCTTCGCCCGATACGAACCGACTCTACGCGAAGAGCGGCGGAAGGGCAACGACGATCGGCGGGATCGCGGGCGGAACGGACGCTCAGTCGGCCGGGAAAACCGCTTCCCCGGCGCCCTCGGGCATCCAGCCGCGCGCGCCGCTCTCCAGCTCGATGTGGAGCCACCCCGGCCGCCGCTCGACGACGACGTACTCGGTGCCCGCGTTGAGGGGCTCGGTGAAGGCCGGCTGGTACGTCTCCGCGTCCCCCTTGCGAACGACGACCGGCCCGGCCGTCACCACCCCCGCCGGCCGTCTGCTCCGGTCGATCGCCTCGACGGAGAGCGAGACGAGCATCGCCACCGCGACGACCGCGGCGGCGATCAGGCAGACGCGCACCCAGGAGCGGCGAAGGAAGAGGCGGAGGGCGGCGAGCGTCCAGGCGCCGGCGAAGGCGGCGAGGAAGATCGAGAGCCTCGCCCGCGTCGGGAGATCGTAGTGCAGGAAGAAGAGCGTCTCGAAGACCTTCTCGCGCTGGCGGGGCTCGACCTGCACGGCGACGCGGCTCCGCGCGTACTCGAGGTTGCGGCGGAGGTTGACGTCGTTCGGCATGAAGAAGGCGGCGCGGCGGTAATTCAGGATCGCGCGCCCCGTGTCGCCGAGCCGGAACCAGGCGTTCCCGATGTTGTAGTAGAGTTTGCCGTTCCTGATGCCGCCTCGCGAGGCGATACGGTCGAACCGGAGGATCGCCTTGCGGTAGAGATCGGCCGCCGCGGCCGGATCGCCGCTGTCCGCCTCGACCGCCTCGCGGTAGAACCGTTCCCCCTCGACGCGGAGCGAATCGATCTCGGATGCCGGCAGCCCCGGCGCGCCGGCACGGGCAGCCCCGGCCGAGGCCGCGAGCAGCATCGCGGCGAGCATGGCGACGGCCGGCCCGGATCGCATCACGCTCATCCCAGCTCCTTTTCGACGAGTCCGGCCGCTTCGGCGACCCGTCCCGCGAGCTCTCCGCCGTCCTCCCCCGCCGAGAGGCCTCCCGCGTACGATCCCATCTCGCAGGTGCCGATGACACCGACGACGACGCGGATCGTCTCCGCCGACACCCCCCGTCCGGCGAGCAGCCGCTCGATGTCGGCGGCCGTCAGGGTGGCGCCGGGCCGGCGCAGCTTGTCGCCGATGTATTCGCGCAAGGCCTCCAGCGCCCGTTCGCAGCGTTCGTTTGCTTCCGCGTCCGCGGCAATCGCGTCGAGGCGGCGCCGGAGCCGGCGGAAGGCGCTTCGCGCCCGCCTCCCCGCGGGATCGGAGCGGCGGCGCCGCGAGACCAGCAGACCGCCGAGCAGCAGCGCGTACACGGCCGGCGGCGCGACGAGCAGCGCGAGCCGCGCCGGATGCGCGAGAAGGGCGCCTGGCCCCAGCGGCTGCGCCTCCGTCACCCCGGGCCCCTCGTAGTTGTAGGCGATCCCTTCCTTCCAGCGCTCGATCGGCGCGGCGGCCGGGCTCCCCGCGACGCCCTCGGCGTCGCTCGCGGTGACGACGCGCGTCGGCCTCACGACGAGCGGGATCGGCTCGCTCGCCGCCGTCTCGTACCGCCGCTCCGCCGTATCGAAGTAGTCGAGCCGCACCGGCGGGATCTCGTCGACTTCGTCGTCGAGCGCGCGGAGCGTCTGCGTGAAGATCTTCCGTTTTCCCTCGACGCGGCCGTCGGCGCGCTCCGCGGGCACTTTGAACCGCTCGGCGAACTCCGGCCGTCCCGCGAGTGGCGGCAGATCGACTCCCCCGAGATAATCGGGCCCCTCGAGGACGATCGTCAGCGTGATCGGATCGCCCACGTTCACCTCGGTCGGCTCGGCGGTCGTCGAGATGCGGTACTCGCCGACGTGCCCGGCGAACCCCGCCGGTCGCCCCTCCCGCGGGAGCGGCTTCACGTCGAGCAGGAGCTCGTTCGACGGAACGACGTACTTCTGCGGCCGCGTCCGGCTCGTGCGGAAGAAATCGTCATTGAAGAACCGGTCGAACAGGTCGCCGCGCCCGCTGATCCCCGTGCCCGCCTCGCACTGCACGATGATCGGGGGAATGTCGAAGGTCCCCGCGCGCAGGGGGATCACCGCCTTCCTGAAGGACAGCGTGGCGTAATTCTCGCCGTCGAGGATCCCCTTCCCCTTCTCGGCGATCGTCTCGCCGCCGCCGAGCGGAACGCGGAAATACCGGCGGTTCGGATCGATCTCCACCTCGGGGTCGGCGAACCGGAAATCGGCGCTCTCCAGAAGCGGCGCGGTGAAGCTGAAATCCTGGACGTCGCGCCGCAGGTACCAGGTGACCGAGAGGACGACCGGCTCGCCGACGTAGCAGGTCTCGCGCGAGAGCCTGATACGCAGCTTGAAGTCCTCCGTCTCCTCCGGCCTGCGCGCCGAGATCGACACGGGGCGCGTGCGGAAGGAACCGCCGCCCGCCCTGACGTCGATCGCGGGAATGACGAGACGGCCGACGCGCGTCGGCGTGAGCCGCCACGTGAAGAGGAAGCTCTTCTGCACGGTCCGCTGCATCCTGCCGTTCACGATCGCGATCTGCTGGCTGCTGTTGTTGCTGCCGCCGAGATACTCCACCGAGAACCCGTCGAGTTCGCCGAGATCGGGAGGTTCGACGTCGTCGGCCCCGTCGACGACGATCTGCGCGAGAAAGGACTCCCCCGCGTAGACGTCCCGCGTCTCCACCTCGATGCGGACCTCCACGTCCTGCGCCGCGAGGGGCGCCGCGATCGCGACCGCCAGGAAGATCGCCGATATGATACGTATCGTCGGGTTCATGATCCGTTCGTTCCGTCGGGCGCGCCCCGCGTCACCAGTCCCGGTCGACCGACCGGTACCCTCCCGCCGAGCGGCGCCGCTCCTTCCGGCTCTCCTTCTCCTCGTCGATGATGCCCCGGGCCGTCTCGTCCCGGGCCTGTCCCTCCCGCGCCTGCTGCTCCTGCTGCGGCGGCGGCTGCCGCCCCTGCCCGTCCTCCTCTTGCCCGTTCCCCTTCCGGTCGCCCCCGTTTTCCCCGCCCGATCCGTCGCCGGCGAGCGCCTGGATGGCCTTCATCAGCTGTATCAGCGCGTCGCGCTGCTCACCCGCCGCCGCGCCGGGATCCGCCGCGTCCAGGTCGCCCGCGGCCGCCGTCCCGTCGACGAGCGCGCTGTCGAGGTGCGAGAGGGCCTCGCCGATCTGCGCGGGCACCTCGCCGGGAAAGAGCTCGCCGAGTCGTTTGGCGGCCCGGTCGACCCCCTCCCCGATCGATCGCTGCGCCCGCGCCCCCGCCTCGACGCCCTGCCGCCAGTTCGCGTCCGAGGTGTCCGGCGAGAGGGCGAGACTGTCGCTCGCCGCCGTCTCCCCGCGCTGGCGTTCTGCGAGCGCGACGAGCGAATCCGCCACCTCGCGGAGCGCCTCCTGTCCGGCCTTCATCTCCTCGCGCTGCCGCTCGATCCGGTCGAGGACGTCCTTGACGGAGAGACGCGCCAGCTCGAGGTTCCAGGCCGCGTCCTCGAGGGTCCCGTCCTTCTCGAGGGCGGCGGCGTAGAAGCGAACGCTCTCCTGGAACCGCTCGAGCGCCTGGCCGAGATCGCCGTCGAGCATGCGCTGCCCCTCGCGGAAGGCGCAGTTCCCCGCGTTGTACCACGCCGCGGCCTCGAGGTCCAGTTCCCTCGTCTTTTCGGCCGCCTCGACGAAGCGTTCGCGCGCCGAGGCGAACTCTCCCTTCCGGAAGAGAGCGGCGCCGATGTTGAAGCCGACGACCGGCGATTCCGGCGCGTCGACCGACGCCCGTTCGTACTGCTCGATCGCCCCGTCGGCGTCCCCCTTCCTCAAGAGCCCGTTCCCGCGGGAAACGAGGCGGCGCGACGAATCGGCCGCCGTGGGCGGGGCGGCGGCGGCCACGAGAAGCGTCGCGGCCGCGGCGACGAGCATGGCGCTGCGGATCGCCTTCACCGTACGGCCCTCCTCCGCTCGTCGACGAGCATCTCCGCCAGAAGGAAGAAGAGCGCGACGGCGAGGAATATCTGGTACTTCTCCTCGTAGAGCTTGACCGTCATCGATTCGATCTCCCGCTTCTCCTCCCCCGCGATCAGTTTCGTGTAGACGTCGCCGAGATCGATCGCTCCCGTTGCCACGTTCAGGTAGCGTCCGCCCGGCGTCCGGTTGACCATCTCGCGCAGGGTCGCCGCGTCGAGCCGGCTCCATACCTCGCGCCCCTCGTGGGTGAGGAAGGTCCGTTTCCCGTCGTCGCCGGTGACCGGTATCCGCCTGCCCGTGTCCTCGTCGCCGAGACCGACCGCGAGCAGCCTGATCCCGCGGTTCCCCGCCTCCTCCGCCGCCTCGACCGGGAAGGAATCGTGGTCCTCGCCGTCGGTGACGAGGAGGATGTCCTTGTACTTCTTCTCCTGGTCGTCGAAGGCCTCGTCCAGCGCCTTGCGGATCGCGTCCCCGATCATCGTCCCTCCGCGGGCGACGGAATAGATGTCCGTGTCGTCGAGCATCATCGTGAAGAAGCCGTAGTCGAGGGTCAGGGGACAGCGGAGGACGGCCGACCCGGCGAATGCGACGAGGCCCACGCGATCTCCCTCGAGCCGGTCGACCATGTCGCGGATCGCGAGCCGGGCGCGCTCGAGCCGGTTGGGGGCGAGGTCCTCGGCCAGCATCGACCGGCTCACGTCGAGGACGAAGACGATGTCGCGGCCGCGCCGCTCGACGGTCCGCGGCCGGGGATTCCACGCGGGTCGCGCGAGGGCGAGGACGACGAAGACGACGCCGAGTATGAAGAGCGCCGCCTTCCAGCGCCTCGCGGCGGCGTTCACCGTGAACCGGACTCGCCCGATGAGCCCAGCGTCGACGAATCTGCAAATCGCCCGCCGCCGCATGCGCGCCGCCCAGACGAGACAGAGCACGATCGCCGGCGCCGACCAGAGAAGAAGGAACATATGCACGTTTCCGAACCGCATCCGGTCAGGGAAGCCTCCTGAAGAAAGTGGCGCCGAGCAGGACCTCGAGCAGCAGCAGGATGAACCCGGCGAGGGCGAAGGGCGCGAAGAGCTCCTGGTAGTCGACGTAGCGCACCGATTCGATCTCGCTCTTCTCGAGCCGGTCTATCTCGCGGTAGATCTCGCGCAGGGACGCCTCGTCCTCGGCGAGGCGGAAGACGCCCCCCGTCCGTTCCGCGATCCGCTGGAGGGTCGCCGTGTCGACGCCTCCCCCGGAGGGGACCTTGAAGGCGCCGAGAAGCGTTTGCATGGTGGACACGCCCTCGCCGGCGCCGACGCCGATCGTGTAGACCTTGATCCCCCATCGCGCGGCGAGATCGGCCGCCTCGTCGGGAGTCCGTTTGCCGAAGTTGTTCTGCCCGTCGGTGAGCAGGATGATGATCTTGCTCTTGATCTCGTATTCCCGCTCGCCCGATTCCTCGGCCATTCGCTCGAGATCCTCCTCGGCGGTGCGGAGCCGCGCCGCGGCGAGGGCGACGGCGTCGCCGACGGCCGTCCCGTCCTCGTTCCGCCTCGCGACGATGCGGACGCCGTCGAGGAAGCGCAGGAGCGCGCCGTGGCCGAGCGTGAGCGGCGCCATCGTATCGGCGTACCTCGCGAAGGCGACCATGCCGACGAGGTCGTTCGGCCGCCCGCCGAGATCCCCGCCGTTGCCGAGGAGGAACTCCTCGAAGACCTTCTTGACCGCCTCCAGCCGGTTGAGCCGCCGCCCCCCGTAGTCCATCTCCGCCTTCATGCTTCCCGAGCGGTCGAGGACCATCTGGATGGCGATCCCCTTCGTGACGTCCCTGACCTTCTCCCGCCCCATCTGCGGGCGGGCGAGCGCCAGGACGAGCAGAACGACGGCCGCGATGCGGAGCCAGAGGGGGACCTGCGCGAGCCGTCGCCGGGGAGACGAACCGGCTTGCCGCGCGTTCCCCAGCGAGGAGAATCGCAGGCTCCCCGGGCGCCGGCGCGACCGGAGCCACAGGATGCCCGGAAGGGCGAGGAGCAGCAGGAATGCCAGCGGAGAGGCGAATCTCATGGTCACGCGGCCCCCTCGACGGGCGTCCGCTCCACCTCCTCCTTCGTCGCGTCGATGAAATCGCGGCAGGTCTCGAAGGTGCGCGTGACGTCCGCTGCCGACGGTTCGAGGGCGGCGAACTTGACCAGGTCGCAGTGCCGGAGGAAATCGCGGAGGATGCCGGTGCGCTCCGGCGCGGCGTCGATTCCCGACTCCGCCGCGGAGAGGAACTCCTCCGTCGTCATCTCCGGGGCGCGGAGGCCGAACCGGTCCTCGATATAGACGCGCAGCACGTCCGCCACCGCCGCGGTGAACTCGCCGTAGCGCCCCTCCTCCGTCATGTTGGAAGCGAGGAGATCCTCGAGTCGCCGGAAGGCCTTCACGTGCGCCGGCACGGGCGGCGGGACGGACCGGGCGCGGCGGCGCCGGAGAATGACGACCGCGGCGACCGCCCCGGCCGCGACGAGCGCGCCGATCGCGATCCACGCCGGGCGGCGGTCGGGCGGGAAGGAGACCGGACCCTGGATGTCGCGTATCGCGTAGCGGCCGGCCTGCTGCGCCGTGAGCCGCGTCGAATCGGGGAGAAGGGATCCGACCCGGACGGCGATCGTGTCCGACTCGAGCGCGTAGACGAGGGTGTCCCCCTCGCGCGAGAAGGTCAGTTTCATCGGCGGAATGCGGTATTCGCCCGAGAGGAAGGGCTCGAGCTCGTAGTACCGCCTCGAGACGACCGTGCCGTCGGCGGCGAGCTCGGGCTGGGGCGACCGGTAGTCGACGATGCCGAAGCGGTCGAGCTTGTCGCCGAAGCGCGGCAGCTCGGCCTCCCAGCCGTCCCGCGCGCGCGCCTCGAGCAGCATCGTCAGCCGGTCGGCGATCGTGACCGATTCCCGGCTCACCGCGACGCGGAAATCGACGGGACCGCGCGTGACCGTGCGGTCGATCTCCCACGTCTCCTCGTTTCCGCCCCCGGCCTCGCCGCATCCCCCGGCGAGAAGAAGGCAGAGAACGACGGCCGCCCGCGTGCGCCGCGACGCCGCCGCCGCGAAAGAGGTTTTCATGCCGCGCAAATCGCTCATGGCTCCTCCAGCGCCTCCCGGTGGATGACGGCGCCGTAGCGGCGCATCAGTTCGCCGACCGTCTCCCGCACGATGGCGGCCTCCCTTTCGGCCCGCACCGCGGCCAGGACACGCTCCCGGGCAGCATCGAAGGCCGGCGTGACGCCGTCGTCGCCGGCGAGCTCCTCCGCGTGCGCGTCGTACCAGCGCCGCAGATCCTCCGGCCCGATCTCGATCGTCTCGAAGGAACGTTCGAGGAAACGCCCCGCGAGGAGCTTCCGCTCGAGGTTCCGCCGGAGCGCGGCGACCGCCGGCTCGTCGGCGATCCCCTCCTCGCGGGCCCGCCGGTAGAGGAGTTCCTCGGCGATGAAGCGCTCGAGCCATGCGGCGCGCCCGCCGTCGACGGCCGCCTCGAGCATCCGTTCCTTCTGCGTTCTCCGGGCCTCGGCGGGGAGTTCGCCGGCCATTGCCTCGAGTTGTGTCTCGATCTCCGCCTCGATCAGCCTGTCGAGGTCGGCGCGACGGATCTTCCAGTCGCCGATCTCCGCGACGATCCGCCCGCCGGCGGCGCTGTCGGCCGGCGTCGCCGCCGTGCGCTCCTCGAGCTCCCGGCGCAGGGCCGCGAAGCGTCCGAGCTGCTCGAGGCACTCGGCGCTCCGACGCCCGATCTCCGTCTCGAGCTCCGGCAGCCTCGCGTGGGCCTCCGACCGATAGAAGGCGTCGAGTGCGCCCTCCCAGTCGCCCTCCTCCTGCCTGAGCTTCCCGATCCGGTACCAGACCTTTCCCGAGGCCTCCCGGCCGGGCCGGGCGACGGCGAGATATTCCGTCCAGGCGTTTCCGGCCGCCGCCAGCAGCCCCCGTTCCTCGAGTTGCAGGGCGAGATCCCGCGCATCCGCCGCGGGCAGCCCCGCCGGGTCCGCCCCGCGGCCGCGGAGCGCGAGAAAGAGGTCGGCCGCGACGAGAACGATCGCCACGACGAGGAGCGCCGTCGTCGACCCGCTGCGCCGGCCCGCGCCGTCCCCCCGCCGGTCCAGGGTCAGCCGGAGTCCCTTCTTCGCTTCGCGATCGTCCATCCTAGTACCGCCTTTCCCGCGACCGGAAGAAGCCGACGAGCTTCGGCACGTAGTCCTCGTCGGTGCCCAGCTCGATCTGGTCGACGCCCATCGAGGCGAAGAGCTCGCGGAAACGCCCGGCGCGCTCGCGCCCCAGCGTCTCGTACCGGCGCCGGACGGCCGCGCTGGAGGTGTCGACGAGGACCGTCTCGCCCGTCTCCGCGTCCTCGAGCTCGATCAGTCCCACGTCGGGAAGCCTGACCTCGCGGGGATCGGCGATGGTGACGGCGACGAGGTCGTGCCGCTTGCCGATCACGCGCAGCGAGCGCTCGAACCCCTCGGCCTGGAAGTCGGAGACGAGGAAGACGACGGCGCGCTTCGTGGTGACCTTGCCGAGGTAGTCGAGCGCCCCGACGATGTCCGTTCGCGCCTGGCGCGGCCTGAAATCGAGCAGCTCGCGTATCACGCGCAGCACGTGGCGCGTGCCCTTCTTCGGCGGGATGAACTTCTCCACGCCGTCGGTGAAGAGGATCAGCCCCACCTTGTCGTTGTTCTTGACGGCGGAGAACGAGAGGAGGGCGCAGAACTCGGCCGCGACCTCGTTCTTCAGCTTCCGCACCGATCCGAAGGCGCCCGAGGCGGAGAGATCGACGAGGAAGAACACGGTGAGCTCCCGCTCCTCGACGAACCGCTTCACGTAGGGCTCGCCGGTGCGGGCGGTGACGTTCCAATCGATCGTCCGGATCTCGTCGCCGGGGATGTACGCGCGCACCTCGTCGAATTCCATGCCGCGGCCCTTGAAGACGCTGCCGTACTCGCCGGCGAGCACGTCGTTGACGACCTTCCGGGTCGTGATCTGGAGCACGCGGATCTGTCTTGCGAGTTCCTTCGGGATCATGGCACGGCGACGCTGTCGAATATCGCGGAGACGACGTCCTCGCTCGTCTTCTCCTCGGCCTCGGCCTCGTAGGTGACGATGACGCGGTGACGGAGGACGTCCATGCCGATCGACTTGACGTCCTGCGGCGTCACGTACGCGCGTCCCTGGAGCAGGGCGTGCGCCCGCGCGGCCATCGCGAGGAAGATCGTCGCGCGCGGCGAGGCCCCGTAGAGGATCAGGCCGCCGACGTCGAGCCCGTACGCGTCAGGCGTGCGCGTCGCCTGCACGACGTCGACGATGTAGTCCTCGATTTTCTCGTCCATGTAGATCTCGTCGGTGAGCCGGCGAAGCCTGAGGATGTCGCCGGGCTCCATGACCGGCTCGATCCGGATCGACGGATCGCTCGTCGCCATCCGCTGCAGGATGAGCTTCTCCTGCTCTTTCGTCGGGTAGGTGACGCGGAGCTTGAGCATGAACCGGTCGACCTGCGCCTCGGGAAGCGGGTAGGTCCCCTCCTGCTCGATCGGGTTCTGCGTGGCGAGCACGAGGAAGGGCTCCTCGAGAACGTGGCTCTCGTCGCCGATCGTCACCTGGCGCTCCTGCATCGCCTCGAGGAGGGCGCTCTGCACCTTCGCCGGCGCGCGGTTGATCTCGTCGGCGAGGATGATGTTGGCGAAGATCGGTCCCTTCCTGGTGGTGAACTCCCCCGAGCGCGGATTGTAGATCAGCGTGCCGACGAGGTCCGCCGGCAGGAGGTCCGGTGTGAACTGGATCCGGTGGAAGGAGGCGCGGACGACGCGCGAGAGCGTCGTCACGGCGAGGGTCTTCGCCAGCCCGGGCACTCCCTCGATCAGCACGTGGTTGTTGCAGAGCATCCCGATCAAAAGCCGCTCGACGAGATACTCCTGTCCGACGATCGCCCGCGCGATCTCGCTCCGCACCCGCGCGAGAAGGGCGCTCTCCTTCTCGACCTTCTCTCCGATCTGCTTGACGTCGATGGCCATCGCATCTTCCTCTCCCCGCGGACGGGCTCGGCCCGTCCAAACGGCGAACGATATCGGGTGGATGTCGCGCCCGCGGCGAAACGGGGCGCCCAACACGATACGGCAACACCCCCGAGCCGCGCAAGGGCGAAACGCCTCCGGGCGCCGGGCCCGGCGGCCGCTCCTCTGTCAACGTACACGCGTGGCGCTCGCGAGTTCCAACCGGACCGCGGCACCACGCCCGGCACATGGCGGTTTACACGCGTAATGGACATATGTTACAATGAGTAACGACAATGGGGCGTCGCGGCGCCCCGTTGCCGCACTGCTCTGTCCGGCCGCCTTGCGGCCGGCGCCACCGGAAAGACGACGAAAGGGACTGCATGCGAACGAGAATCATCGCGCGGCTCGCCGCCGCGGCGCTGCTCGCCGCCCTCGCGGCGCCGGCCACCCCAGCCTTCTCCGACGAGACCGACGAGCGGATCGAACGCCTCAACCGCCACCTCGAACAGCACGAATACGACTGGCGCGCGAAGCGCACGCCGCTCTCCGACCTCAGTCGGGCCGAGAAGCTGATGCGTCTCGGGCAGCTCCCGCCCCTTCCCGTGGACGAACGCCTCCCCGTCATCACCGCGCCCGCCGGGGCGACCTACGACGCCGTCCTCGACTGGCGGACGCTCGGCGGCACGACCCCCGCGAGGGACCAGCGCTCCTGCGGCTCCTGCTGGGCCTTCGCCGCCGTCGGCCAGATGGAATCGCACATCCTCATTTTCGAGGAGCGGAGCCTCGACCTCTCCGAACAGACGGTGATCGACTGCAACCCGTACGATTCGGGCTGCGATGGCGGCTGGGCCGTCTCGGCCTACCGCGCCATCTTCGGATACGGCGCCACGCTCGAGTCCTGCAACCCCTACCAGATCCGCGACGACCTCCCCTGCACCGAGGAGAACTGCGAGATCCAGGGGCACCTCGCCGGCTGGGCGAGCGTCTCGAACGACGTCAACTCGATAAAGGAAGCCCTCCTCACCGGCCCCGTCTACACGACGATCGACATCGTCGACCGCTTCTACGACTACGCCTCGGGCTGCTTCTCCTGGGAGGACGAGGTCGTCGGCTACCATGCCGTCCTCATCGTCGGCTGGAACGACAACCTCTGCGGCGGCGAGGGCGCGTGGATCATCAAGAACTCCTGGGGCACCGGCTGGGGCGAGGACGGGTTCGGCTACGTGAAATACGGCAACAACAACATCGGGTATGGCACCTACCAGATCCAGTACGATCCCTGGGACGTCTTCGTGCGCGTCGACTCCCCGAACGGCGGCGAGATCCTGCCGGTCGGCTCCACGCAGACGATAGAGTGGACGGTCTCCCGCGCCGTGCCCGACTCGGTGACGCTCTTTTTGAGCCTCGACGGAGGCGTCACGTGGCCCGAGACGATCGCCTCGGGGATCGTCGGCGCGACGAGCTGCGAGTGGACCGTCCCCAATCTTCCCGTCGCCACCGCGCGTGTCAAGGCGATCGCCTGGTACGGCTACGCCGGAATTGTCGGCGGACTCGACTGGAGCGACGGGGATTTCACCATCCAGGGCCCTCCCTACCGGTTCGTCTCGCCGACCGGCGGCGACATCCCCCCGTACTCGCTGCCCGCGTGGGCGGCCACCGACATCCAGACGGCCGTCGACGCGGCCGAACCGGGCGACACGGTGATGGTGGAAACGGGCGTCTACAACGAAGCCGTCACCGTCGAGAAGGCCGTCTATCTCATGGGCGGCTGGAACGCCGGTTTCCTCGAGCGCGATCCCGGCCTCCACGTCACGACGATCCACAGCGGGGGCTCCCCCGTCTCCTTCATGAACGTCGGCCCCGCTCCCTGCGGGATCGAGGGGTTCACGATCACGGGCGGAACGGGGCGCGAGGCCAACCTTCCCGCCGCCGGGGGCTACGGCGGCGGCGTCTTCAGCTACGTCGCCTCGCCCGTCATCCGGAACAACCGCTTCGCCGCCACCGGCTACACCTCGATCAGCGGTTTCAGCGGCGGCGGCGCGATCGCCTGCCACACGGGATCGGTCGTCATCGAGGGTAACGAGATCGACGGCTGCGCGGCACAGAGCGGCGGCGGGATCTACCTCTACGACGTCGACGCGACGATCGAGGGCAATCACGTGCACGACTGCGCCCCGCATCCGGACTACACCGGGCCGAGGGCCGGCGGCGCGCTCTACGCCCTCCACGCCGACGTGACGCTCCGGGGGAACCGCTTCGAAAACAACGACGGCTACGCGAAGGGGGGCGGCGTCTACGTCGAGCTCGGCTCGGTCGCATCCGACGGCGACACCCTCGCCGGCAACGACTGCCTCGACGTCGGGGGCGGCATCTGCGTCATCCGTTCCTCCCTCTTCCTCTCGAAGACGATCGTCACGGGCAACTCGGCCGTCTCCTCGGCCGGCGGCATCAGCCATCGAGCCGGCCTCATCGGGATAAAGAACTGCCTCGTTTCCGACAACGAGGCGGGGATCCTCGCCGGCGGCGTCAACGCGGACAGCTGCTGGGGCCTCGTGCAGAACAACACCGTCGACAGGAACCGCGCCGGCTACCAGGGAGGGAACATCTTCGTCTCGAATCCCGTCTCCCTCGCCCTGGAGAACAACCTCGTCACCAACGGCGCCGGCAACGGCGTGTACGCGGCGGGCCCGGGCTTCACCTTCTCCTGGAACGGCCTCTGGGGCAACCTGCCCCTCGACTGCGACGGCTTCACGCCGGATTCGACGAACGTCGCCGGGGATCCGCTCTTCGCCGATACGGCCTCGATGGACTACCAGCTCCTCGTGCACTCCGCGGGGATCGACGCCGGCGACCCGGCGGGAGGCGCCGACCCGGACGGCTCGCGCGCCGACCTGGGGATGCACGGCGGCCCGGGGGCCGATACGGCGGCGCCCCCCCGCGTGGCGAACCTCGCGGCGGTGGCCGCGGGCGACACGTCGATCGCCCTCTCCTGGGACGGGATGCTTCCCGGCGGTCTCGCCTGGTTCGCCGTCTACGGCGACACCGTCGACGGGTTCGTCCCGTCGGCGGCGACCTTCCTCGCCGCCGTTCCGCCCGTCGAGAACACCTGGCTCCACGAGGAGGCGTCGGGCTGCTGGTTCTACCGGGTCTCCGCGGTGGGCAGCCTCCTCTACGGCGGCGGATACGCGGCGCAGTCGGGGGCCTGCGTGGCCGGCGCCGACCGTGTTCCGCCGACCGTGGTCCTCGCCGCCCCCGTCGGGGGCGAGTCGGTCGGGATCGGGGACACGCTGCACGTGAGATGGATTGCCGGGGACGACCGCGCGGTGGATTCGGTGAGCGTGCAGCTGTCGAGGAACGGCGGCGGCGCCTGGACCGAGATCGCCGCGGCCGCCCCGGGCGACACGCTTCTCTCCTGGATCGCCGACGGCCCGGCCGGCGATTCGTGCCGCGTCCGGGTGATCGCGTGGGACGTCGCCGGCAACACGGGCGAGGACGCGAGCGACGGGCTCTTCTCCATCGAGGCGCAGGCGACCGGTGGCGGCGACGCCGCGCCGGCCGCGAACGGCCTGCAACAGAATTTCCCCAACCCCTTCAACGGCACGACGACGATCCGCTTCTCGCTGGCCGGGCCCGCCCCGGTCGACGTGGCCGTCTACGACCCGGCCGGCCGGCTCGTTCGCTCGCTCGTCCGGGGTTGGATGCCCGGCGGCGTCCACACGGTCGTCTGGAACGGACGGGACGACACGGGACGCGGCGTCGCCTCCGGCGTCTATTTCCTGCGCATGGGAACGGGGTCGTTCGTATCCACGAGGAAGATCGTCTACCTCCGCTGACCGGACGCGATCCGGCGGCCGATCCACCTTGGCCCGGCCCCGGAAACCGGGCCGCGCCCGCCTAGAGGGCGGTCACCATGACGATCCCGGCGACCGCGAGGATGATCGCGGCCAGCTTGCGCCGGGTGAAGGGCTCGCCGAGGAAGAGCGAGGCGAAGACGAGGATGTGTATCGTGCTCGTCTGGTTGAGGATCGCCGCCGAGCCCACCTGCGTGTATTTCATCCCCGCGATCCAGAAGAGCAGGGCGAGGAAGGAACCGAGGACCGCCGCGGGGATCATGAAGACCCAGTGGCGCGACGGGCGCAGGGCCGCGATCGTCGCGCGCCGGCGGGCGAGGAAGGCGACGGGCGTCATGACGAGGAGGGCGCCGAGCTGGCGGACCGCAGTGGCCCACAGCACCGGATGGCGCTCCAGCACCGGTTTGGCGATGACGATCCCGAAGGCGAGCGTCGCCATCGCCAGCACGCCCCACATGACGCCGACGACGATCCGCCGCCTCGGCGTGCCCGGGGGGGGGCGGTGCCCGGCGGCGACGAGCACGCCGACGATGATGAATCCCATGCCGACGAGATCCCACGGGCCGACGCGCTCGCCGATCAGCAGGAACGCGGTCAGGACGACGAAGGGGGAATACAGGCAATCCACGATCGCCGTGATCCCCGCTCCCGCCACGTTCAGGCACCGGTGGAAGAAGGTGTCCGACACGGCGATCGCGATCGTTCCGCTGAGCACGAGAACGAGGTAGTCCGCAAGGGGCGCCCGTCCGAAGAACTGGACGCGGCCGACGAGGATCGTGACGACGAAGAGCGTGCCGGAGACGGCGACCCGGAAATAGTTGAGCACGAAGGGCGGGATCCGCTCCCCCGACTTCTTGAGCAGGATCACGGCCATCGCCCAGATCAAAGCGGTCGTCAGGGCGAATATCTCACCCACAACTGCACTCCCGCGACGGACGGACGGGGAAAGGATCCCTCATCCTCACCCCGTCCGCGGCCGTATCGTCCCGTTTGCCGACGGGTCAGTGGATCGACATCTCCTCGAGAAGCGAGGTCGCCCCGCTGAACTGCTCGAGGATGAAGAGGATGTACCGGGAATCGACGCTGATCGTCCTGGTCAGATCCTCGTTGAAGAGGTAGTCCGCCGAGATGCTCTCCCAGTTGCCGTCGAAGGCGGCGCCGATGACCTCGCCCCTGGCGTTCATGATCGGCGAGCCGGAATTGCCGCCCGTGATGTCGCAGGTGGAGAGGAAATCGACGGGGACGTCGTCGAGGGCCTCGTCGCGGTACCGCCCGAAGTCGCGCCGCTCGTAGAGATCGAGAAGGGCGTCGGGACAATCGAAGGGCGTCTCGCCGGTGTGCTTCTCGACGACGCCGCCCAAACGCGTGATCCAGCCGTACTCGACGGCGTCGCGCGGGGAGTAGCCCGCGATCGTCCCGTAGGTGAGGCGGATCGTGCTCGTCGCGTCGGGGTAGAACGATCCTCCCCGCCAGCGCCGCTTCGCCTCGATCAACCGCGGCCTGAGCGCGGTGATCGCGCCGTTCCAGGCCTTCCCCGTCTCCTCGATCTCGTCGAGCTGGGGCCGGATCGCCGCGGCGAACTCGATGAAGGGATCCTTCTCGGCGAGGAGATCCTCGCGGGAGAGCTCGAACATGCGCATGCGCTCCCCGGCGTCGCCGAGCTTCGTGCCGCCGTAGAGCCGGTCGAGCAGCGACTCGATCCTGTCCTCGACCGTCGCTCCCTCCTCGCGCTCGATCATCTCGTCGAACGCGACGAGGCGCTGGTTCGCGGGGAGGTCGGCGGCCATGCGCAAAAGGAAGGCGAGGATGGCGCGATCGGTCGCGGGGTGGTACCCGCGATCGAGCATCTCCAGCCCCTGGGCCAGGTCGGGGAGATCGCGCTCCTGGAATCCCGGGTCGCGATCCATGTCGGGCTTCTCCTTCTCGACGCTCCACTTGTAGATCGTGCCGGCCGCGCGCATCATCTGCGACAGGAAGCCGGAGAGACGCGCCAGGTCGGCGATCTCGCGCGTCGCCATGTTCTCCTCGTAGAGGACCGCGATGCCTGGCAGGACGTCGCCGTACCGCGCGGCCATCTCCGGTTCGGAGAGGAGCCAGGCGGTGAATTCCCTTTCCTCGGCTTGCTTGCGTGCGAGGAGCCCCGCCTTGCGGAAACCCTCGAGCTGCCCCTGGTAGTTCTTCATGGAGTTGTTGAGCATGGCGTCGAGGCGGGCGAGCTTGATCGCCGCGTCGCCGTCGGCGGCGGAGGCCTCCTGGATGATGTCGAGAATACCGCCGAACATCGCCACGCGCCTGGGGAAGAGGAAGTTCTCCGCGTGATCGATCGAGTACGAGGAACGGTGGCGATAGGTGCTGCCGGGGTATCCCATGATCATGACGAAATCACCCTCGGCGAGGGGGCCCGTCGACATCGCGAGATGCACGGCGGGCTCGTAGGGGACGTTCTCCTCGCTGTAGTCCGCCGGCGAGCCGTCCGGGGCCACGTAGGCGCGCAGAAAGGAGAAGTCGCCGCCGTGGCGGGGCCACATCCAGTTGTCGATGTCGCCGCCGTAGTTGCCGATCGCCTCGGGGGGCGCGTAGACGAGACGGACGTCGCGGATGAAGAAATAGGTGAAGAGCTTGTACTCCATGCCGCCGAAGAGCTCGGCGATCTCGCAGCGGACGTCCCCCCCCTCCTCGGCCCCGGCGATCAGTTCCTTGCGCACGCGTTCGATCGCCTCGAAGCGCTCCAGGGGCGTCATGCCGTCGTCGACGGCTCCGAGGACCTTCTTCGTGACGTCCTCGATCGACCGGAGCACGCCCACCTCGTAGCCCCGGGCCGGGATCTCGTCCGCGGTCGTCGGGGCATGGAATCCGTCGCGGATGTAGTTGTTTTCCGTCGTGCTGGCCCGCTGGAGCGCGCCGAAGGCGACGTGGTGGTTCGTCAGGACGAGCCCCCGGGAGGAGACGAAGGAGCCGGTCCCGCCGCCGAGATCGACGATCGCGTAGGCGATCCCTCCGCCCTTCGGGGTGAAGATCTCCTTCTGGGAAAGCTCCAGCCCGAGGGCGTTCATCTTCCTGACGAGATCCTTGTCGAGCTTGTCGAGCTGCCACATCCCCTCGTCCGCCCCGACGGGGACGGCGGCGAGAACCAGGCACAGGGCGACGACTGACAGGCATACCGCGCGCATCGATCTACCTCCGGATACGGGGATATCGGACCGCCGGCACCAGCGGCCGGCACGAGCGAGCGACATCATAGCACGGCGGGAAGCGGGGCGAAAGGATGAAAAGCCGGGGTCAGGCGGGGGGCGGGTCGATCGCACCGGGCGGCGAAGCGGGAACTCGCCCGGCGGTTCTCCGGCGAGGGGGGAGACGCGGGGATCCTAGTACTCCTGGAGCACCTTCTCCCACTCCTTCGCCGCGGCGATCCGGTGCGTGACGAGATCGGCGATCCTGCGGCTCGACGCCTTATCCCGCAGTTCCTCCCACTCGCCGATCGCCTGCTCGACCTCGCCGAGCCTGGCGTGGAGATATCCCTTGATGAACATCGCCTTCTGGTTGGCGGGATCCATTGAGCGGGCCTTCGCGAGGTACATGAGGGCCTCGCTGAGGCGGTCCATCTTGTAGTAGATCTCCCCGAGCATCCGGATGGCCTCGAAGCATTCGGGATCGAGCTGGACGGCCTTCTCGAATTCCGCGGCGGCCCGTTCGAGGTTCAGTCGCCCGTACAGCTCCCGCCCGCGTTCGATGAGCGACTGCGTCCGTTGCTCGCTTCCGTCCGCCGCCCCGTCGTCGTCGGCGTCGCGAAGCTCGATGACTCCCATGACGACAAGCCCGTAGATCAGCTTGCTCGTGGAGAAGAGATCCTCGCCCACCGCGCCGTTCACCTCGTCGACGGACCGGTTGCCGTCGATCAGGGAGAGGATCTCCCACTCGAGCGGCTTCAGGTTGAGCGCCTGGTCCTTCTCCTTGTCCGCGCAGAAGCGGAAGACGGAGTGCCGGGAAGGCACCTTGTTCTTGATATTGGTCCACTCGTCGATGCGTCTCGCTCCCTCGAGGATGAGATTCTCCGTGTTGAGGGCCACGAGGACCTCGGTGCGCGCGTCGAGCTCCTCGTCGATGAAACGGCACTCCCCCCGGTCCCACTTGAAGAGTTCGTAGACGCATTCCCTCACGCGGTTGCCGAGGAAGTTCTCCATGTGGCTGCGGGGAACGATCCCCTCCCCGTCCAGGCAGGCGAGGAGGTCGGCGTATCGCGGCAGGGTCGCCTCCATCCGCCGCAAGGACTCGTCGTCGAGAACGCCCCACTCGACGAGGAGCGCGGGCACGGGTCGCGCCGCCCTGTCGTACACCTGGGCGAAAGAGACCGCTCCGTCATGGAACAGGACCTGCGCTTCACGGCCGTCGGGGGTGTCGGAGACGATCAACCGGCCCGTCTTGGCGTTCATGTGCAGGATCTGGAAGAGCTCGAAGAGACCGAGCTCGCTGATCGATGACTGGATGGCCATGGAACGTTCCTTTCGATGCCGTCAATCGGCGTTCAGTTCCTCGAGTATCTCCGGCCCCGACGGCCGGGCGTCCGGCTCCGGCGCCCCGCCGTCCCCGGTCGTTTCCACGTCGTGCGCGGCCCGGTCGGCGGTTTCCCGGGTCATCGATCTTCCCGCGGCGACGGCATCGACGCCGCGACGGTCGAGCACCGAGCCGAGCGCCTCCCGGATCTTGTCGAACCGGCGCTTGATCCCCGTCTCGAGCAGTTCGATCAGCTCGTCGGAGGGATCGTCAGTGAGCTCCGGCCGCACGCGCGCCACCGTCTCTTCGCGGGATCCGAGAGCGAGGAAGAAATGCGATCCGGAGAAGACCTCCTGGATCCGGTTGGCCTCGACGATCGACTGAATCGCGCCGTCGAAGTCCTCCTCCCGGAGGAAGATGAGCCCCTTGAGGTAGAGCGCGTCGCCGTGCCGCCGGTCGAGCGAGAGGGCGCTCTCGACGTCGAACATGGCGAGCGTCATCCGGTTGAGCTTGTAGTTCAGCATCGCGCGCTTCTCGTAGAGGAGCGCGCTCTTCCCCATGAAGGCCTCGAGACGCTGCAGGAGGTTCTCGGCCATCAGGTATTCTTCCTTTATCAGGTTGCAGTTCAGGAAGTTGTAGTTGAGCTCCTGGTGGTAGAGCTTCAGGTTCAGCCCCTTCTTGAACATCCGCTCGGCATCCTCGACGAGACCGGTCTGGTAGAGGAGCACGCCGAGGTTGTTCATCGTATCGGTGTCGGCGGAGTTCAGACGGAACGCCTGCAGGTAGCAGATTGCCGCCTGGGTGAAATCGTCGGTCAGGTGATAGATGCACCCGAGCAGCCGGAAGGCCTCGCTGTTCTCCGCGTTGCACTCGAGCGCGCGGTAGAAGGATTCGGCCGCGTCGTCGTACGCGCCTTCGTCGAGGTGGAGCTTCCCGATCTCGATGTGCACCCGGTCGCGGTCGGCCATCTCGGCGAGGGCCTTGTTGAACTCCTTCAGCGCCTCCCTGGTGTACCCGCGCTCCCGGTAGGCCGCGCCGAGCGTGAAGGACGTGCTCTCGAGGGACGCGATATCGCCGCCCATGGAGTTGCCGGCGGAATCCCCGCCCTGCCGCTCGTAGTCCGACAAGGCGAGGTTCGCCTCGGTGTTCTGGAAGGACGGATTGAGCCGGCTCGCCACGCGGCTCTCCTCGAGCGCGTCCTGGAACTGGCCGATATCCCCGTAGGCGAAGGAGAGGAGGAAATGCGAACGCCAGTACTCCGCGTCGAGCTTGATCGCGGACCTGAGCTCGGAGATCGCCTCGTCGGTCCTGCCGAGGTTGTAGTAGATCTCGCCGAGATCCGTATGGTACACCGCCGACGTGCCGACGTTCTCCCCCGCGTAGAGGTAGTGCTCGAGCGCCTGCTGGTAGAGCCCCTGCGCCTTGAGGACGCTGCCCAGGTGGAGCCGCGCCATGAAGTTCTCCGGCTTGCGTTCGACGACCCGGCCGAGGATCTCCAGCGCCTCCTTGTGGCGTCCCATGTTCTGGTACGAGACGCCGAGCCGCATGAGCGCCTCGACGTTGTCTGGATCCTTCTCGACCTCGCCCTTCCAGCGGCTGACGTCGGGGTCCTCCGTGCCCGTCTCCGCGAACAGGTACTGGATGTTCTCCCGCGCGAGATCGAACCGGGCGTCGATCTTCAGGGCGTCCTTGAACTGGGCGATCGCCTCCCCGTACATGCCCTTCCGGTAATAGAGCACGCCGAGGTTGTTCAATGCCCCGGGATCGTTCCGGTCGACGCGCGCGGCAAAGCTCGCCAGCACTTCGCGCTCTCTGCTGTCGAGTTCCGGCATGTGTATTCCTTTCGACGCCCTTCCTAGACGACGGGTGCCTGGTTCAGGATCTTGGATACCACCTCGATGACCCTCGACGGGTTGAAGGGCTTGATCAGGAAATCCTTGGCCCCCGCCGCGAGGGCGTCCTGCACGAGCGCCTGCTGTCCGAGGGCGCTGCACATGACGATCCGCGCCTGCGAATCGACGGCCATGATCTCCCGGACGGCATCTATCCCGTTCATCTCGGGCATGATGATGTCCATCGTCACGAGGTCGGGCTTCAGTTCCTTGTAGGATTCGAGGGCGCCCGAACCGGTGTCGGCCTCGCCGACGACCTCGAGGCCGTTGTTCTCGAGGATGTCCGTGATCATCTTCCGCATGAAAATCGCGTCGTCGACAACCAGTACTCTCGGTTTCACGTCGGGGTCTCCTTTCAGCTCATTCAACGCCGATTGCTTCGAAGATCGTGTCGAGCGAATTCGATGTCGGCACGAAGAACAGGAATCCCTTGCACCCTCCGTACGTGAGGGTGAAGGCCGTCTCGAGGACGAGCGCGTAATCGGACTCCAGACTCAGGTCGACGAGGATGGAATCCATCACGGCGCCCAGCATGTCGTGCGACAGCTGGGGCACGGTGTGCATGAGGGGAACGCGGAGGAACTGCGCGAGCGTGTTGAGATAGCAACCGCACATGATGTTGCCGACTTCCTTCAGCACGGACAGGGAATACTCGTCGTTGATCCGTTCGCCGGCGTAGGATTCCTTCGTCACCGCCTCGATCATCTTGATCGCCTCGGGGTGCGGGAAGATGAGGAACATCATCCCGCGGAACCCGTTCTCGCTGTAGGTCTCGATGTACACGACGGAGACCATCGATTCCGGGCCGTTGAAGAGCGTGTAGATGATCTGCAGCGGGATGATGTCCGCGTTGGTGACGGAGATGTCGATGCGCTCCTCGAGGAGCTGCGACAACCCGGTGACGGCGTGGGCCGCGCCGATGTTGCCTATCTCCTTCAACGCGTCAATCCGCAGAAACGACGGTCTCTTGATCGGGCTCATGCATGCACCTTCCTTTGATGAATATGTTCGGGTCCCAGATAAAGGCGATCTTGCCGGACCCGAGGATCGTCGCCCCGGAGATCCCCGCGACGCCCCGGATCATGGCCGGCAGTCCCTTGATGACGATATCCTGCTGGCCGAGGATGCGATTGACGACCAGGCCGATCGCGCGCTCCCCGGACTCGATGACGATGAGCTTGATGAACCGCGTGCCCTCCGGCTCCGGTGCCATGCCGAAGAGAATCTCCGGCCTGACGACGGGGATCGGCTCTCCACCAGTCAAAAAGACCTCCCGGCCGTGCAGCCGCCTGAAGGAGCCGATCTCGACACGGGTCGTTTCCCTGATGTACTCGATCGGCATCGCGTGCACGTCCTCCCCCACGTTGAAGAGCAACGCCTTGATGATGGAGAGGTTCACCGGCAGGTGGAGCGTGACGACGGTTCCTCCCCCGACGCGGCTCACGAGACGCATCGAACCGCCGATCGCGTCGACCTTCTTCTTCACGGCGCTCATCCCGACGCCCCTGCCCGAGAATCTTCCCACCGTCTCGGTCGTGCTGAGGCCGGGCGCCGATATGACGCGGCAGATCTCCTCGTCGGTCATCTCGCCCCTGACGAGCCCCATCTCCTCCCCCCTGCGGCGCACCTTCTCCCGGTCGATTCCCCGTCCGTCGTCGGCGACCTCGAGAACGACGAAGTTGCGCTCGCGCCGGGCCGACAGGCGGATCGTCGCGCCGGCGGGCTTCCCCCCGGCGGTTCGTTCGGCCGGGCTCTCGATCCCGTGATCGATCGCGTTGCGGATGAGATGGACGAGCGGATCGACCATCGATTCGAGCACGGTCCGGTCGAGACCGATCTCCTCGCCGACGAGCTCGAGGGTTATCTTCTTGTTCAGGTCGTGAGACATGTCCCTGACCAGCCGCTTGAACCGCTGGAAGACCTCGCCAACGGGAACGAGACGCGCCTCCATGACCTCTTTCTGGATCTGCGATATGAGCCGCCCCGACGCGGCGAGCTCGTCGAGCAATTGTTTCGAGCCCATCTCCCGGGCGAGCCCGTGCAGCCGGATGCGGCTGATGATCAGCTCGCCGACCAAATCCATCATGCGGTCGAGGGACTCGAGTCTCACCCTGGTCGACGTGACCTTCGGGCGACAACGCATGGCCGTCTCTTCCGGCTCCGTCTTCTCTTCCGCGGCCTCCTCGGCGGGCCTGTTCCCGGGATCCATATCGAGGCATGCCGGCGGCGAATCGGGCGGTTCGCGCCGGACGAACCCGTCCAGCCGTTCGGCGACCGGCCGGAGAGACTCGACGAAGAGGCCGAGCAGCTCGTTGCCGCGCCCGGCGTCGGATTCCTCCACGGCGCATCTGACGAGATCCTTGAGCAGGTCGACGGCCTTGAGCAGGCAATCGGCGTCGTCGCACGGGCCGACGGACACGTCGTCCCGGTATCGCTGGAGGATGTTCTCGAGGCCGTGGCTCGCCTCGACGACCGTGTCGTATCCCATCGCGCCGGACATCCCCTTGAGGTTGTGGGCGTGGCGGAAGAGTTCCTCCACCTGGCCGGGGAGGTCGCCGCCGCACTCGAGGCCCATCACGCCGTTCTCGAGATGGGTCAGGATATCGTCGGCTTCGGTCGTGAACAGCGCCTTGTAGTCATCGACCTTCATCGCACGCCTCCCTCGCGGCAGCGCCATTCACGCTGCGGGTGACGGCCCGCGCGATCTCCGGGAGCGGAAGCAGCTCGCAGCGGATCCCGCTGGCGACCACGGCCCCCGGCATGCCGAAGATCATGCTCGTCTCCCGGTTTTGGCAGATGACCCCGCCCCCCGCGGCTCGCACCGCGCGGCACCCCGAGACGCCGTCTTTCCCCATGCCGGTGAGCACGACGGCCGTCATGCGTTCCCCGAAGAGGGACGAGAAGGAGGTCATCGCGAAATCCACCGACGGACAGGCCGTCCGCTGGAACCGGTTCCGCGCGAGGAGCATGAATGCCGGGCACGTGCGGCGCTCCTGGACGAAGAGGTGCATGCCGCCGGGAGCGACGATCACCTGTCCAGGCCTGACGGGCATTCCCTCCTCCGCCTCGATGACCGGAAGCATCGAGCACGCATCGAGACGTTCGGCCATGTAGCGCGTGAAATTCGGGGGCATGTGCTGCACGACGACGACCGCCGCCTCGAGATCGGCCGGCAACCGCGGCACGACCTCCATCAACGCCTGGGGACCGCCCGTGCTGGCCCCGATGATCACCGCGTGGCAGGGATCGGTCGAGACCGCCCGCCGGCGGGCGACCTTCATGCTGCGCGCGGGGGGTTCGAAGCGGACCTTGGCCGCGTCGACCGACGCGGCCGCCCTGACCTTCGAACGGAGTTCCGCCCCGTCGAACACGCTTCCCCGCCGGGTCTTGGTCACGAAATCGACCGCGCCGGCCTCGAGGCAGTCGAAGGTCGTCCGGGCGCCGCTCTCCGTGTGCGCGCTGAGGATGACGACCGGCGTCGGCCATTCGCCCATGATGTACCGAAGCGTCTCGAGACCGTCCATGCGGGGCATCTCGAGATCGAGCGTGACGCAGTCCGGACGCAGTTCGACGACCATCCTGAGCGCCTCGCGGCCGTCGGCCGCCTCGCCGATGACCTCGATCCCGGGATCCTCTTCGAGCGCGTCGACGATCAGGCGGCGCATGAACGCCGAATCCTCCCCGATCACGACCCGAAGGACCTCGCCGCCCCGGTGGTTATGAACCCGATGAATCATACCTTCTCCTTGGCGCCCGTCGCGTCCCGGACCGTGACCGATCCGTCGGACACGTCGAACACGATGGTCCGGCCCCTGTTCCCCCCGGTGCGTTCGGCGACGATCGGGATCCCGATCCTGGCGAATTCCTCCCGGGCCGCCAGGACGTTCGATTCGCCGATCTGCAAGAGACTCCGGCGGTCCTGGTCGCGCACGAACATCCTCGCCCCCCCGAAGATCTTGGCGACGACGCGTCGGCGCGCCGCGCCGCGCTTTTCCATCCGGTCGAGCATGAGCGAGACGGCCGTGTCGACGAACTTCGCCCTGTTCGCGTTGTTCTTCACCCGCTCGCGCCGCGGGTGCATCACGTGGGCCATCGCGCCGACCGCGGCCTCCTCGTCGTAGAGCACGATCCCGAGACACGATCCGAGCGCCATCGTCGTCATCTCCATCGGCGCCTCACCGACGCGGAACTGCGCGAGGCCCACCCTCACGACGGGCCCCCTGTGTTGTCTGACTGCCATCTGCCGTCCGATCTTCCGTTGTCGCAACGATGCCGGCCGTTCACGAGACCTGTCCGGCAAGCTCCTTCATATCGATCGATCCCGATACGAGAACGCGCAGGTCGACGCAGACGACCATCCGTCCGGAAACCTGCACGATCCCGAGGATCGCCTCGCGGTGCAGTTCGTCCTCACCCACCTCGGGGGCCGGGCGCAGGTCGCCGGTGGAGACGCGCACGACCTCCGTCACCTCGTCGACGAGGAAGCCGAACCCGCCGCCGTCGGCGTCGAGAATGACGATCCTGCGCTTGCGGGCGTCCCCGCCGGAACCGCCGTCGACGCCGAGCAGCCCGTGCACGCGCAGCACGGGAATGATCTCGCCCCGCAGGTTGATCACGCCCTCCACCGGACCGGTCATCCCCGGAACGGCGAAGGCGTCGATCGGCCGGATGATCTCCTTCACCCTGGCGACGGGAACACCGTAGTTCTCGCGGCCGAGCCGGAAGATCACGAGCTGCATCTGCCCCTCGCCGACCCGTCCGCCCGATTCACCTTGAGCGCTCATCCTGCCATCCCCCCGTCTCACGCGATCAGCTCTTCGCGGCGCTGCCCGGCCCCGGTCACCTTGAACCGGCCGACGTGCTCGCGGAGCTGGATCGCCATGTCGCTGAGTTTCTGCGCGGAGGAGGCGACATCCTCCATGCTCGATGTCATCTGTTCCATCGACGCGGCGGTCTCCTGCGTGGACGAGGCGTTCTTCTCGGCGCTCGAGGAGATCTCGTCGATCGAGGAGATGACGTTCTTCATGCCGCGCGAAAGCTCGTTCGTCGCCGCCGATATGCGGCGGGCCATGTCGCTGGAGCTCTTGAGCACCTCGACGATCTCGTCGAGGGAAAGCCCCGTCTTCGTGATGACGTCCTTGCCCTCGGTCACTTCCCTCGCGCCGAGCTCGATGCTCGAGACCGCAGTCCTGGTGTCGTCCTGCGTCTGCTGGATGAGGGTGGCGATCTCGTCCGCGGCCTTGGCGCTTCCCTCGGCGAGCTTGCGGACCTCGTCGGCGACGACGGCGAAGCCGGAACCCGCCTCTCCCGCCCGCGCCGCCTCGATCGCGGCGTTCAGGGCGAGCAGGTTGGTCTGGTCGGCGATGTCGGTGATGACGTCGACGATCTCGCCGATCTGGTTCGAGCGTTCCCCGAGGTGGCGGATGATACCGGCCGATTCGTTGATGACGCAGTAGATCTTGTTGATCTTCTCGACCGCCTCCTTCGCCGAGTCACCGCCCTTCGTCGCGGTCTCGGAGGCGTTCGTCGCGGCGGAGGCGGCCAGCTCGGCGCTGTTGGCCACCTGTTTCACCGACCGCTCCATGTTGCGGATCTCCTTGATCATGTCCTCGACCTTGTGCGCCTGGAGATCCGTCGACCGCGCGATGTTCTGGACGGTCATCGAGGTCTCCTCGGTGATCGAGTTCATCTCCTCTGTCGAGGCGGACAGGCTCTGCGCGGAGAAATTGACACGATCGCTCGTCGTCCGGATCACGTTGATGATCTCGGAGAGGTTGGAGAACATGTCGTTGAGCGTGCCGCCGAGCATCCCCAGCTCGTCGTCGGATTCGATCTCGATCGAGCCCGTCAGGTCGCCGGCGTTCGAGGCGAGTTGCCTGCTCGCGCCGAGGAGCCTCGCGACCGGACGCCGGATGAACCGGTCGACGAGCAGGTAGAAGATCAGGTAGCCGACGCAGAGGGCGAAGATGGTCACCAGTACGATGCGCCCCCGGAAATCGGCGTAATCGAGACGCTCGGACGAACGGTCGAAGTTCAACCGGGCGACGCGATTGCTTCCGGGAAGCGCGAACTCGACGCTCCGCCAGTCCACCCCCTCGCCGTCGGTGGCTTTCGTCGTCCCGGCGAGGAGCGAGCCGCCCTCGTCGACGATCTCGATCGCCGCGACGTGGGCCCACCGATCCCGGAGGCCGTCGAGCCGGCGATGGAGCTCGGCGGGATCGTCGACCCCGTCGACTTCGGCGCAGACCATCGAGACGCAGTTCGTCCAGAAATCGTCCCTGTCGGCGGCGATCTGTCCGATGACGTCGCTCGAGACGGCGATGAAAGCGTAGGATCCCGCGCCGCACAGCGCGATACCGATCGCAGCCATCGTCAAGAACACCTTTCCGCTGATCGTCCTCGCGAATCCGAACACGCCCATCTCATTCCTCCTTGAAACTCGGGCACAGGGTCCGCTTGCGATATGTCTTGGCCCGGGGGTCGGTGAGCTCGAAGAGCTCGAGCGCGGGCCCCGTGACGGCCTCGCTCTTCCCGAGGACGAGAACGCCGTCCTCGCGAAGTGCGCGATGGAAATTGCGAAGCACGTCGCTCCGCGACGAATGCTCGAAGTGTATGAGTACGTTCCTGCAGACGACGACGTCGAGCATCGAGAATGGCGGCGCGGAGAAGAGATTGTGGACGCGGAACCGGACGTCGCTCCGCGTTTCGCGCGCGATCTGCCATCCCTCGGCGGTCTTCTCGAAATAGCGGTCGAGGACAACGGGCGGAATCCCGTCGACGCGGTCGTCGCCGTAGACGCCCCTGCGCGCCGTGCGGCAGGCGTCCTCGGAGACGTCGGTGCCGAACACCTCGGCCCGGATATCGGCGCCCGTCGCCCGGATCAGGCGGTCGAGCTCGATCACGAGGCTCCAGGTCTCCTCGCCGGTGCTGCACCCGGCGCTCCAGACGCGGATCGACCCGCCCCCAGACGCGAGCCGCCGCTCGATCGCGCCCGGCAGTATCGAGCCGGCGAGCTTCTCGAAGACGTCCCCGTCCCGGAAGAAGCCGGTGACATGTATGGTGAGGACGTCGAGCAGACGATCGATCTCCCCCGGATGCCGCTGCAGGAATTCCAGGTATTCCCCGACGGACGCGAGCCCGAGCATCACGAGACGGTGGCCGATCCGTCGCCGGATGCAGGAGGAGCGGTACCTGGACATGTCCGTCCCCCGCTTCGCCATCACGAATCCGACGAGTTCGTCGATCCTGCCGTCCTCGATCCCGTTCATCGCCGCCTTCTTTCCGACGTCCGGATGAGAAATCCCTCGAGTCGTCCTCCCCGCGGTCCGACACGGACGCGGGGATTATCGTTCGGAACCGGATTTGCAAGCGCTGTACCATACGGCGAGAGGCGCCCCGTTGCGCCTCCCGGCCACCCCCCGTGCGGCCGCTGCGAGCCATCGGGCATGAACGACAAGCGGTTACGCGGATCGGGGCATCACGGGACACCGGAGGGAACGAGCGAGCAACACGGGATATCACCCGGGATTCTGCACCCGCCCGTTGCGATATGCAACGCGCGCCCAGGGAGGACGACGATGCAGCAGTTGAGGATCAAGCAGGTCGACGCCTTCACGACGAAGCCGTTCGGCGGCAACCCCGCCGGCGTCATCACCGAGGCGGACAGTCTCTCGATCGACATGATGCAGGAGATCTCGGGGAGCATGAACCTCTCCGAGACGGCCTACGTCTCGATGCCGGACGGCCCCGACGCCCTCTACCGCGTCCGGTTCTTCACGCCGGAGAGCGAAGTGGACCTGAGCGGCCATTCGATGATCGCCGTCACCTGGGCGCTCGTCGAGGAGGGCCGCGTGCCGCTCAGCCCGGGGGTCACCAGGGTGGCCATCGAGACGAACGTCGGTTTGATGCCGGTCGACATCCATTTCACTCCGGCCGATCTCTTCGATCGCAACGACTTCGATCCGGAGAGGATGGTCGACGTTCGCACCGAGCAGGCCGAGGGCGTCCTCGACCGCATCATGATCCTCCAGCCGGTCCGCGCCTGGCGCGGCTCGGACGTGCCGGTCGCAGAGATCGCCGCCATCCTCGGTATCGAGGAATCCGAGATCACCCGCACCGGTCTGCCGCTCGAAATCGTCTCGACGGGTCTCGACCAGCTCATGGTGCCGATCGCACACAAGGAGACCGTCCTGTCGATGCATCCCGACCTGATCAAGCTCGCCCTGATGAACAAGCGCTACGGGATCCATACCAATCACATCTTCAGCCTCGACGCCTGGCACGACGACCGCGTGAGCTACGCCCGGCATTTCGCCCCCGTCGTCGGCCTCTGGGAGGATCCGGCCACCGGAACGGCTGCCGCGGGACTCGGCACCTACCTGCTCCGCCACGGCGCCATCACCGTCGGATCGATGATCATGGAGCAGGGAAACGACGCCGACTCCCTCGCCCGCATCCTCGTCGAGATCGACGACGGCGCGGCCAAGGCCGGAGACGTCCGGATCGGCGGCCTCGCGGCGACATCGATCACGCGGACGATCGAAGTGGGAAGAGGAACGGTGACGGTCGTGTAGCGGCGGGGATCTCAGTCACCGGCGACGTCCTCGAGCGCCTTCTCCCCGACGTACCGGGGCAAGGAGAAGGAGAAGGTCGAGCCCGAGCCCGGCTCGCTCTTCACCCACACCCGGCCGCGGTGCAACTCAATGTAGTGCTTGACGAGCCTGAGCCCGATGCCCATGCCTTCCGAGGCGCGCGTGGCGCTGCCGTCCACCTGCGTGAAATCGTCGAAGATCGTCGGCAGATCGTGCGGATCGATGCCGGGGCCCGCGTCCTCGATCGAGACGATGATCTCGTTCCCCGTCTGCATCGACGAGATGGCGACGGAGCTCCCAGCCGGAGAGAACTTGAGCGCGTTGCCGAGCAGGTTCACGCAGACCTGGCGGATCCGGAGCGGGTCGAACGTGATGATCGGCACGTCGGGGTCCAGGCGCGTCTTCAGATCGACGTTCCCCCGGAGGGCCAGCGGCTCGACGACCTTGACGGCGATCCTGATCATCTCGTTCACGCTCGCCTCGGTCACGTTGAGCATCGTATCGGAGATCTCCACCTTGGAGAGATCGAGCAGGTCGTTGATCAGCCCGAGGAGCTTGTTGGACTGCGATTCGATGACGGAGAGGAAATCGCGCCGCGTGTCGGCGTCGATCGCCCGGCCGCCGTCCTCGAGCAGGGTGCCGGCGTACGCCATGATGATCGAGAGGGGCGTGCGGAGTTCGTGGCTGATCCGCCCGAGGAATTCTCTCTTGAGCCCGTCGAGCTCGAGAAGCTTGCGGTTCTTCTCCTTCAACTCGCGGTTCTGGATGGTGATCTTCTCCTGGAGGATGCGCCTCTCGGTGACGTCGTGCGCGATCACGAGGACGCAGGGATCGTCGCGGAGGTTGACGAGGGTCGCGTCGGTGTCGAGATAGACGATCCCGCCGTCCTTCCTGAGATAGGGGACCTCCCCGATCTGCATCGTGTCGCCCTGGAGAATCCGGTAGAAGGTGCGCCTCGCGTGGTCGCGCCTGGCGGGCGTCGTGAATCCGAAGAACTCCTTGCCGATGATCTCGTCGGGACCGTACCCGAAGAGGCGGAAGACCGCCTGGTCGCATTCCACGATCGTCCCGTCGTACCCGATGATCAGGATGAGATCGGTCGCGCTGCTCATCAGCTTGCGGTACTTGTCGCCGAGAGCCCGCAGCTCCTCCACCAGGAGCGAGTTCTCTATCGCGAGGGCGGTGAGCTGGCTGAAGCGCTCGAGCAGGTCGAGATCGAAGTCGCTGAAATGGTTGGCCTCGTATGAACCGACGTTCACCGTCCCGATGAGCTGCCCCTTCGCGATGAGGGGCACGACGATGTCGGACTTGAGCCCGTCCTCGCGCATGATCTCGGTGAACCGCGTGTCGCTCGGGATGTCGCTGCGGAGGATCGGCCGGCGGTTGATCGCGACCCAGCCGACGAGGTTCTTCTCGTCGAGCGGCACGTAGCGCCCCTCGCCGGTCGTCTCGCCGCCGCGCCGGTGGACGTGCCTGATGTAGAGGCAGTTCTCGTTCTTTTCGAAGATCGCGATGCAGCCGAGATCGTAATCGATCACCCGGCGGAGTTCGCGCGAGATCACCGAGAGTATCTCGTGGAGATCGAGCCGGGAGTTGACCACCTCGGCGATCTCCATGACCGCGGCGAGCTGGGCGCGCGTCCTTTCCGCCGCGGCCTCGCTTCGATCCTCGACGGCGTGGCCGGCGGTTTCCGATCCGCGTTCACCTTCATCGCGCACGTCTCGCGCCTCTCGACGTGCAGGATCGCGCCCGGCCCGACGGTCGGCTCCCCCGTCCCCCGACGGCGTGGATCGGCGCATCCTGCTGCCTGACTGGATGTTATGAGCACCCGCCCCTGCGGTTCCGGCCCATGGCGCACGGAACCGCCGGCGGCGTTTCCGCACGTTCGGGAAGGATGCACAAAATATTCCAGTCAGCGCCTGAAGGCGAATCGGCTCTTGAAATGCCTGAGATTGAGGTCGCGTCCGTAGATGACGTCGACGCCGGGGATCCGGTCGCGGTGCTCGTGGAGGAGCCTGACCGCCTCGGCGGCGGCGAAAAGGTCGCGATCCTCGTAGACGAGGCGCGGGACCGCGGCCCGCACGTTGTTGACGCGGGGATCGGGCGGGAGGTCGCGCTCGCCGTCGGACTTGCCGAAGGCGTAGAGCCCGAGCTCGCAGAAGCGGTGGCCGGCGATGAGAAGCAGGGCCGTGAAGGCGATCGCGCGGAAATCGCCGTCGTCGGCCTCTCCGTCGAAGAAACGGTCCATGTCGATGTAGACAGCGCTCCCGCCGATCGGCTGCACGACGGGGATGCCGAGATCGTCGAGCCGCCGGCCGAACCGGACGACCTGCCCGATACGGCTGTCGAGATAGCTCTGCGTCGTCACGGTGCGCAACCCCTGCACGATCCCCATGAGATCGCGCCCGGCGAGTCCCCCGTAGGTGGGGTGCCCCTCCGACATGATCTGGCAGTCGGTGAGTTCCTCGCCGAACCGGGGGTACCGTTCCTCGAAGAGCCCGCCGGGGCGGATCATCAGCGCGCCGCCCATGTTGACGAGCCCGTCCTTCTTGAGGCTGATGTGGAAGCCATCGACCTGTTCGAACATCTCGTGGACGATCTCCCCGATCAAACGGTCGGCGTATCCCGGCTCGTTCTTCCTGATGAACCAGGCGTTCTCCGCGAACCGGCACGCGTCGAAGAAGAAGGGCACGCCGTGGCGGCGGGTGACCTCGCGAACGAGCCGGATGTTCTCCATCGAGACGGGCTGGCCGCCCCCCGTGTTGTTCGTGATCGTCAGGTAGACGAGCGGCACGCGGTCTGGCTCGCAGGAGAGCAGGTTATCCAGTTCCTCGACGTCCATGTTGCCGCGGAAGAGGAAGTTGCTGTCGTCGGCGAGATGCTCCGAGCAGGGCATGTTGAGGGGGACGAGCCACTTGTCCTCGATATTCCCCTCCGTGGTGTCGAAATGCGAGTTGCTCGGCACGACGTAGAAGGGCTCGCGCCTGCCGCCGGCGTGATACCGCATCGAGGCGATCCGCGACTCGATGCGGGCGCGCAGTTCGGGGAGGAGATCCGGGCAGAGGGCCACTTCCTGGGGCGCCCCCGCCTTCTGCAGGTGATTCGACAGGGTCCTGAAGAAGGCGTTCTCCGCCGCCCGTCCCTGGTGGAAGAGAAAGAGGTTGCTTGACGCGCCGCCGAGGCGGGAGGCCGTGTCGTCCCATGCGGGGCCGAAGGTGCTGGCCATCTGCTGTTTCAGCTCGAAGTATCCCCTGTTCGATCCGTAGGCCTCGTCGCCGAGCAGCATCGCGGCCCATTGTTCCATCGTCATCGTCGTCGTTCCGGAGTCGGAGAGCAGATCGCAGCCGGGGATGAGATCGGCCCGGAAGAGGAAGGCGTTCAGGCCGGCGTCGTTCACGAGGACGTCGCGCCTCGTCTCGTAATCGTCGATCGAGCAGTCGCGGAACCGGACGACGGCGTTCCGGTAGGGCCGCGGCGCGACGTATCGACCCGTCGTCTCCTCGGTGGAAAGCTGCTCCCGGAATCGGGCGATGAAGAAGTCGGTCTCACCGGACATCACAGTCGCTCCCTTGACGGAATGTTCATCACGTCCCTCACTTCCACCAGCGTCTCGCGGGCGATTCGTCCCGCCGATTCGGCTCCCGCGCGAAGGATCTCCCTGATGCGGTCGGGGCGCCCCTCGAGCTCGCGGCGCCGCTCCCGGATCGGGCGGAGCGCGTCGTTCATCCTGGCGGCGAGCTGCATCTTGCAGTCGACGCATCCGCGCTTCCCCCCTTCGCACTCGCGGCGGACCGTTTCGAGCTCGGGCCGGTTGTAGATCGCGTGGAAGGCGCAAACGACGCAGCCGTCGGGATGTCCCGGATCGTTCTTGCGCGCCTTGGTGGGATCGGTGAACATGCCCCTGATCTTGGCGGTCGTCTCCTCCTCGCTCTCCGAGTAGGCGATGTGGTTGCCGGAGCTCTTGCTCATCTTCCGGTCGACGCTGTCGAGACCGGGGACCTTCGGCACCTCGGTGAGGAGCGTTTCGGTGATCGGGAACACGTCCCTGCCGTACAGGCTGTTGAAGCGTTGCGCCAGGTCGCGCGTCATGTTGACGTGGGCCTCCTGGTCGCGTCCGACCGGCACGAAATCGCCCTTGTACGCGAGGATGTCGGCCGCCTGCAGGGTGGGGTATCCGAGCAGTCCGTAGGACGGCGACTCGATCCGGTAGCCCTGGACCATCTCCCGGTAGGTGGGATTCCGCTCGAGCCATCCGAGTGGCGTGATCATCGAGAAGAGCAGGTGCAGCTCGGCGACCTCGGGAACGTGCGACTGGACGAGTATCGAGCATTTGTTCGGGTCGAGGCCCGCCGAGATCCAGTCGATCGCCATGTCGAGCACGTTGTCGCGCAACCGGCCGACGTTCTCGTACCCGACCGCGTCTCCCCCGCCCGGCGTGGTGAGCGCGTGCCAGTCGACGATGAAATAGACGCAGTCGTATTCTTCCTGGAGTCTGATCCAGTTGTCGAGGGCGCCGAGCAGATTGCCGAGGTGCAGGCTCCCGGTCGGTCTCATCCCGCTCGTCACGCGTTTTCTCGCCATGGCGGTCTCCCCGGGAAAGCGGTCGATGATGTATAGCATGCGCCGTGGGCGCCCGGAAGAAAAAAGTAGGGGTGGCAGGACTCGAACCCGCAGCCCCCGGTTTTGGAGACCGGCGCTCTAGCCACTTGAGCTACACCCCTGTAACAGGCAAAATTGTAGACAAATATTAGCATCGTTCCGACGAATGTCAAGGCCGGATTCCCCCCGGGAGCGCCGCACGACGCGGCTCTCCCGGACACGGGAACGGTCCCGGGGCGAACGCCCCGGGACCGCGTATTCGCCGCCGCCGGACGCGTCTCAGGCCAGTTCGGCGAGGGTCGCGACGAGGAGCTTCCAGAACTTCCCGACCGACGGGATGTCGACCCGCTCGTCGGGGGAATGGGGATGCTCGATCGTCGGACCGAAGGAGACCATGTCCATGCCGGGGAACTTCTCCCCGATGATCCCGCACTCGAGCCCGGCGTGGATCGCCTTCTTCTCGGGCTCTTCTCCGTACTCGCGCGAATAGACGCCGCTCAGCACGGCGAGGATCTTCGAATCGAGGTTCGGCATCCACCCGGGATAGGGATCGTTCTCGACGATATCGGCGCCGGCCAGCTCGGCGATGGCCCTGATGCGGTCGCGGAGGGCCAAAAGCGCCGACGAGATCGAGCTTCTCGTGGACGTGCCGATCGTGACGGCGTCGCCGCCTGTCGAGACGGTCGCGAGGTTGTTGGAGGTCTCGACGAGCCCCTCGATGTCGTAGCTCATCGCCTCGACGCCGTGGGGGATCGCGATCAGCAGGTCGAGCACCCTCTTCTGCGTGGCCGCGTCGAAGACGGCCGTGACCGGCTCGTCGGCCGGCACGATCGTGACTGCCAGGTCGGGCTCGCGGCCGCCGAGCTCGATACGGATCTTCTCGACGAGGGTGCCGACGATCTCGGAGACGTCCTCGACGGCGGTCTCGAGAATCATCAGCTCCGCCTTCGCCTCGCGCGGAATCGCGTTCCGCTTGGAACCGCCGTTCACCGAGGCGACGTGGCAGGGCTGGGTCGCCACGATCGCGGCGAGCACGCGGGCGAGTATCCGGATCGCGTTCCCCCGCTGCTCGATGATGTCGATCCCCGAATGGCCTCCGCGGAGCCCGGAAACCCTGAGGACGAAGCCCTTCGTCCCGGCGGGGGCGTCGACGGTGGAGACGGGAAGCTTGATCGTCGAATCGCCGCCGCCGGCGCAGCCGATGTAGACCGCCCCGAACTCCTCGCTGTCGAGATTGAGCATGATCTCTCCCGCGAGGAAACCGGCCTGGAGCTTGCCGGCGCCGGTCAGACCGACCTCCTCGTCGACCGTTGCGAGGACCTCGATGGGGCCGTGCGTCAAGTCGTCGCGGTCGGCGATCGCCAGGCCGGCGGCGAGGCCGATGCCGTTGTCAGCGCCGAGCGTCGTCCCCTTCGCCGTCAGCCAGTCGCCGTCGAGCTCGAGCTTGAGCGGATCCTTGAGGAAGTCGTGGTCGACGTCGGAGTTCTTCTCGCAGACCATGTCCATGTGGCCCTGGAGGACGACGGTCGGCGCCTTCTCGTGTCCCGGCGTGGCGGGGATCCGCACGACGACGTTCCCCGCGGCGTCCTTCTCCGCGTCGAGGCCCTTTCCCTTCGCGTAGGAGAGCAGATACTCGCCGATCTGCTCCTCGTTGCCCGATCCGTGGGGGATCGTGGTGAACTTCTCGAAGTGTTTCCAGAGTTCCTTCGGTTCGAGTCCGCTCAATGCCATGGTGGACGACCTCCTTCTGCTGGTTCGCTTCGCGCTCCGTCACGGTTCCTCCGGGGAGCCGTCCGACGGCGCGTCGCGGTCGGTAGACCGTTTGATCGATGCTGGCCGCGGGATCCGTTCCGCCCGCGGGAGGGAAGGGAATTATACGAATCGTCGCGCCGGGGGTCAAGGAGACTTCGTTTCCCGCCGAAGCGGCTTCCCCCGCGGTCCCGCAACGCGGTAGACTGTGAACTCACGAGGAGGTACGGATGATCAGGGAATTGACCGTGCAAACGAGTTGTCGCTGCGAACTTGCCGACATCACGGCGGCGATCCGCGGCCTGGTAGCGGAAAGCGGCGTCGCCGAGGGGCTGTGCCGCGTCTTCGTCCCCCACACGACCGCCGCGGTGACGATCAACGAGAAGGCCGACCCGGACGTCGCGAGGGACATCGAGGCGGCGCTGTCCGCGATCGTCCCCTTCGACGGCGGATACCGCCACGCCGAGGGAAACAGCGACGCGCACGTCAAGGCGACGCTGACGGGAGCCTCGGAGACGCTGCTCGTCTCGGGAGGGGAGTTGGTCCTCGGCACGTGGCAAGCCGTCTTCTTCTGCGAATTCGACGGCCCGCGCACGCGCAGGTGCCTCGTGCGCGTCGACGAACGTTGACCTAGAAGGGGAAGAGGTCGAAGGTGAATCCGACGGCCACCCGCCGCTCCCGCTCGAAGAGGGGCGGGCGGCGGCCGTCGTCGAACGCCAGCTCGAGGTCGGGATGCCAGGGGGACCCCGGCGGCTTCCCGAGGGCGTCCCTGAGCAGGAGCCTGAATCGCAACTCGCGGAACGCCTCGAAACGCTCGCCGCTCGACGACGGCCAGAAGGATTCGATCCGGCAGGCCAGCTGGAACCCGTAGAGGAACGTCCACACGAACGCCCCCGAGGCGACCGGCGTCACTTCGTTTGACGCGGCCACGTCGCCGGATCCGCGCTTTTCCCGGTACCGGATGTATCCGAAGGAGACGTCGACGCCCTTCAGGACGGAGACGCACCACCTGTTGGACGCCGCGAAGAACCGGTCGAGCCGCAGGCGGCAGAGCCCGCAGAGCGCGTGTCCCCGGCGGACGGAATCGGCGGGAGCGAAACGGGAACGCTCGTGCCGCAAGGAAGCCTCGAGGCCGAAGAGCAGCGGCCCCGTCCGGAACCGGCGCTCGAGGGAGAGCGCGATCCGTCGCCGGTCGACCGGCCTGCGGCCGCTCTTTCCCCCCCATGACGTCGCGTCCCACGACAGTCCCCCGGCGACGGTCCACCACGCCGTCTCCACGCGCGGCCGGATGTCGATGTCGAGCGTCTCCCGCTCGCCGGCGAATTCGTAGCGGCATGCGAGGGCATCGACGCGATACGCCTCGCCGCGCCGGGCGAACGCGGGAGCGATCCATCGCCGGAACAGGCGGCGGGACGCGCACGGGATCTCTTCGGACGGATCGATGAAAGGGTCGCAGACGGGGCCGATGCGAAGCGAATCCCCCTGTCCGGTCGTCACGCCGATCTCGTAGCATCGACTGCCGCGGATCCGGCTCGAGGAGAGGACGGCGACGGTGCCGTCCTCGGACAGCACGACACGCGACGGCCTGAAGGATTCCCCGCCGTCGATGTCCCTGACGAGGTACGCCGAGGGATCGGCCGGCGGCGGCCCGTTCGCCGATGCGGAGAGCGCGATCTCGATCCAGTAGTGCCCGCGCTCGAAGAAGAGCGTGCCCGACGCAGGCTCGCCGGCCCGCGCCGCGGAGAAAAGCAGGAGGGGCAGGAGAAGCAGGGAAATCACCCGTCTCCTTTCGCGTACGCCCCCGCCCTGAGCAACCGTTCGGCGAAGACCGGAAACCGCTCTTCCCGCCGGTAGCATCGCTCGACGGCTGTTTGGTCCAGGCCCGTCGCGGCGGCGACCGCACGGAGGATCTCCCCGCGCGTCGCCTCGTCGGGAAGGAAGGCGCTCTCGAATTCACCGATCGTCGGCGGCGACGGGTTGTCCCAGAAGATGGCGAGAAAGTCTTCCCGCGCGGCGCCCGTCCGGCAGGTCACCGCCTCGGCGATCTCCCTCCGTGCGCGATCGCGCCGCGACCGCCACGTCGCGCCGTCGTTCATGAATCCGCCTTCCCCCGGCGGCGCCGCCGGTTTTGGCGACCCGCGCGGTTCTCTGGTTCTCTGCTTCGGGGATCCCGGGGATTCTAGCGCCGGCCGGCGTGCGTTGTCAACGTCAAAGAGGAATATCAGAACAGGTAAAAGAAGGGGAAGAGGCCGTCCGTCTCCCGCTCGAGCCAGACCTCGAAAAAGATGTCGTCGATCCTGATCATGCCCGCCGAGGGCGCGTCGGGTTTGACGACCGCCTTGATCCAGAGCGTCTCGGCGCGCAGGGCGCGCGTGGCGATCGCCGGATCGCGGGCGAGGATCGGGTAGTGCTCGCCCGATGCGGTCACGACGACCGAGGCGACGAGCTCGTTGCGGAGAGGATCGTCGAGCGCGGCGGAGCCGGGCTCGAGACCGATGAAGAAATCGATGTCGATACGGATGTCCCCGGTCGAGACGACGGTGTCAGCGTAGACGTCCGCGTAGACGAGGACGCGCGTGATATCGAAGTCGGTGTCCCGGAACTCCTCGGGGACGTCGACCTCGATCTGGCCGAAGTGCTCATCCGTGCCGGCGAACTCGATCGGCTCGAAGGAGCGCGGATCGGTGCGATTGTTGATCTTGACGGTCGTATTGCAACCCGCCGCGAGGAGGCAGCACGTCATGATCGCGATCGTCGGTCTCATCGCCATCCCTTTCGTCAGAATCGCACGTGGATCGTCGCCGTCGGCAGCACGGGCAGATCGATGTCGTCGTCGAGCGAAACGCCCGGCCAGAGCACGCCCGCCTGCAGCGCGACGTTGCCGGGAAGACCGAGCCTGACGCCCGCCCCGCCGCGAGCATGTCCGCAGGAGAAATCCCAGCCCGCCTCGAACAGGAATTTGAGGCCGGGAAGCGGATCGACGTCGATTCCCGCGAGCGCGCACCGATGCGTCGCCGTCTCCCGGATCGACATGCCGACCTGCATCGTGTCCACGTCCGTGCCGATTTCGAAGGCGCGCCGCGACTCGACGTCCCCGTCGAGATATCGGTGCTGGTATCCGAGATGCGCGCGGGCCCGCCGCCCGATCTCCGCGCTCGCCGTCACGAAACCGTAGTACATGTCGAGGCCCGCGCCGACGTCGACCCGCGCGTCGGTGAATGTCTCCTCGATGATCCTGTCGATGATCAGCTCGCTCGAGACGAGGGTATACCAGCCGAATCCGGCGGCGATGGACGGCATCCCCCTGCTCTTCCCCCCCAGCGCGACCTTCACCTGCCCGTTGACGAAGGTCAGAAGATCGAGAAACGTGTCGGTCGTCAGCTGGACGCTCCCGCCGAGACCGAAGCCCGACTGGCCGATCCCGATCTGCACGCTTCCGCCCGGGCCGAGGCAGTAACCGGTCTCGAGGTTGAGGAGCTTCGTCGGGCGGTCGAAGGACTTGAAATCGTCCGGGGCAGCCGAGAGGGGCGCCGTGGCGAGCAACGCCGGGCAGAGAATGAGGAGAATCGCGATTCGCGATGTGGTTCCCACTTGTTGCACCTTCCAGACCGGGTATCGTCGCGACGGCCAGGCGACTCGAGCGCCGTATCGGAAGCATGCAATAAAAATGCCGCCCGGGTAAACCCTAGCTCCATGGAAGTGGAAAGCGATCCTAAGGGACTCTCACCGGAGCGTTGAGGGGTCGACCTGGACAAGGTCCAGGTGGAACACGTTTCCAGATAAGCGGCTCATCTCCTAGGGGAAGAGATGGGGTTTTGTGGTAGGATGGAAACGCATCCCGTACCCAGGCGGCAAAACCGTGTCTTGTGTTCTGGCCGTTCGTCTACTCGATTCCCTTCGAAAAGGTTATCGGCTGTATGATGAGTTGTCAGACTTTTCCGGTCCCACTACATGATACTACCGGGCGCCGGGAGGAGCAATGGGTATAAGCACCTATTTTGACGGGAGGTCGCCGCGCGCGGCGCGCGAGGCCGCTATTCGATGAGCCCGATCTTGATCGCGTAGCGGACGAGACCGGCCGTATCGTGGATGTCGAGCTTGCTCATGATGTTGGCCCGGTGGTTCTCGACCGTCTTGACGCTGATGAACAGTTGTTCGCCTATTTCCTTGCTCGTGAAGCCCTCGGCGATGAGCTGCAGGATCTCGCGCTCGCGGTTGGTGAGACGGCTGAAATCGTCGACGTTCTTGCCGGCCTTCTTGCTCTTGCGGTACGTGTCGAGCACCGACGGCGAGAAGTTCGGGCTCAGGTAGATCTCCCCCGCCGTCACGGCCTCGATAGCGGCGATGAGATCCTCGGTGGCACGTTCCTTCACCATGTACGCGTTCGCGCCCGCGTCGAGGGATTTGTATATGTAGTTCTCGCCGTCGTGGATCGTGAGCATGATGATCCTCGTGTCGGGCAGCTCCTTCTTGATCTTCCTTGTCGCGTCGATCCCGCCGAGCAGCGGCAGGCTGATGTCCATCACGACGACGTCCGGTTTCATCTCGAGGGCCATCTCGACGCCCCGCCGCCCGTCCTCCGCTTCGCCGACGATCAGGACGCCCCGTTCCTCGAGCAGTCGCCTGAGCCCCTGCCGCACGATCGCGTGATCCTCGATCAACAGCACCTTCATGTCACGATTCATGTCTTACCTCCACCGGAACGGTGACCCGGATACGCGTTCCCGCGCCGGGCGACGACTGGATCGAGAAATCCCCCCCGAGGGTCTTGACGCGCTCCCGCATCCCCACGATGCCGAGTCCCGCCACGCCTCCGTCCTCCCCCGCGGGAAAGCCGCGGCCGTTGTCCGATATAACCATGATGACGCGCGGGTACCCCTTCGTCAGCCGCATGGTCACCAGGGACGCATCCGCATGGCGAACGACGTTCGTGAGCGCCTCCTGGGCCACCCGGTAAAGCGTCAGGGCCGTCTGGGGCGAAAGCTGTGCATCGAAACCGGCCGCTTCCAGATCCACCCTGAGCGTATCACTTTCCACGAACTTTTCAATATATGATTCGAGCGCGGGCACGAGTCCGAGATCCTCGAGCATCGCCGGATGGAGCGTGTAGGCGATCTGCCTCGTGCTGTGCGTGATCTTCTGCAGTTCCTCGCCGATCTCGCGGATCAGCTTCATCCCCTCCTCGTCGCCCGGCGGGATCTTCGTCTCGAGGACGCCGAAATTCGCGTTCAGGGCGACGAAGGACTGGCCCATGTCGTCGTGGAGGCGCAGGGCGAGCACCTGACGCTCCTCCTCCAGCGACTCGAGCAGGTTGGCCGAGAGGTTCTTGAGGTCCCGCTCGCGGGCGTGCAGGTCCCGCAACAGCTCGATCCGCCCCATCGCGAGTCCGAGCTGGGCGGCGACGAGCCGGAGAAAGCTCCGCATGCCGCCGGTGACGGTTACATCGCCGGACAGGCCGAAGAACACGACGAAGGAGGGGGCGCCTCTCGACCACGCGAGGAAGGCCACCCATCGCTCGATACCGAGATCGCCCATGAATCCCTCGTAGGGCTCCTTTTCGGGAAAGGGCCAGTCGTCGGCGGCGAAGACGACGCTCTTCCCGTCGACGAGATTGCTCAGGGGGCCCGTATCGACGTCGAATGCGGCGATCCGCTCCTCGATTCCTCGGGGAATGTTGATGGAGGAGACGAGCATCGCCCGCCGCCGGCCGCGGTCGTAGCGATAGAGCGCGCTGCACCCGCTGCCGATGAAGGACATGACCCGCGCGAGCGCCTTGTCGATCCCGCCGGCCGTCTCTCCCGACTCGTTGATGATCCGGTTGATCCCGATCAGGGCGGCGAGTTCGCGGTTCCGGTTCTCGAGCTTGGTCTCGATCCGCTCGCGCTCGGCGATCTCCTGGCGCAGCTCGGCCGTCCGCTCGCCGATCATCTCCTCGAGGCGTCCCCGGTAGCGCGCCAGTTCCGTCTCGGCGCGCTTGCGCCCGGTGATGTCCTCCGCGTGGACCATGACGAGATCGGGCGGCACGAAGGCATACTTCACCGCGAGGATGTCGTCCTCGCGGCCGGGCGTGGGGATCGGGGTGTTCATTTCCCGCTCGAGCGACAACCGTCCGTCGAGACACCGCCGGAGATCGTCGACGACATCCGGCCGGCCGGCAAGCGCATCGCTCGCGCGCGAATTCTTCATGGAGGCGACATGGCCGTTCGAATACTCCATCGCCGCGTCGTTGTAGTCGACGAGGACGAAATCGCCGCCGTCCCGCCGCCACGTGTAGGTGGGTATGGGAATGCCGAGAAACTGCGCCCGGGCCTGCTCCTCCTTTTCGCGCAGTGCCTGTTCGGCTTCCATGCGACGCGTGACGTCGCTGAAGGAGGCGAGGATCGCCTGTTCGCCCCTGAACCGGATCACCTGCCCGATCACGGAGAGCCAGACGAGGGCGCCGCCGGGAATGATCGCCCGGAACTCGGTGCGTTGAGCCAGCTCCTCCCCGGCGAGACGCTTCCGCAGCCGATCGAGAATCATGGGGAGATCGTCGGGATACACGAGCGCGAAAAGCTCCCGCTCGTCCATCCTCGCCAGTTCATCGAATGTCCGTCCGACGATCCGTTCCATCGCCGGATTGGCGAAAAGGAAGCGGAGCGGATGGTCGCCGATGATGACGATCCCCTCGGCGAACTGCTCGATGAGCTGTCGCGATATCGCCTCGGACTTTTGGAGTTCCTCCTCGGCCCGTTTCCGGTCGGTGATGTCCCGGCCGTAGACGGCGATCCACTCGACGGCCCCCGCCTCGCCGAAGACGGGATAGTAGCTGGTGCGGAAGTGACGCCCGTCCCGTTCGTCGTCGACGAAGATCGGCCGCCGCTCCTCGACGGCCCTGCCGGCGGCCCGCGCACGCGATTCGCGGATCTCAGGCGGGAAATGCGTGAACAGGTCGTCCACCTTTCCGCCGACAACTTCCTCCCGGGACCTGCCGATCACCCGGAGGGCGGCATCGCTGACCTCCACGATCCGCAGGTCGGGCCTGACGAGAAAGGCGATGTCCCCCGGCGCGTTGAGGAGCGTCCGCACCATGTCCCGCTTCTCCGCGAAGGGAATCCGGTCTCCGGCGCCCGCCGCTTTCCCCCGCGAACGTTGCCCGCCGGCCGTGTCGTGCTCCCCGGTCATGTGCTTCCTCCCGGGCCGCTTCGCCTCCGACGGTGCCGCCGGATCGATCCCCGCCGATGCCGACGCGCCGCCGACCGCCGAACGGCCACGTTCGCATGGTACTACGTCCGCAGCTGGCGTAAAAGGGGAAAGGGGGAATCCAGATTCATCTTGACCCGGCCATGCCCATCGACTAAAGGATAGGTGCTCGCAACCGGCGCCGCCAGCCCGGCGACGCCGTTCCGGGAGGAGGATACCCATGCCGCTGAGCGAGAAGACCATCACGGAAGCGATCATCAAGCGCTACACGGAGAAGCTGCTCGACGCCGTCAGTTGCGACGTCGCGATCGTCGGCGCGGGGCCCTCGGGGCTCGTCGCCGCCGCCGACCTGGCGAAAGCCGGCGTGAAGACCGTCCTGTTCGAACGGAAGCTCAGCGTCGGGGGCGGGATGTGGGGCGGCGGCATGATGATGAACGAGATCGTCGTCCAGGACGACGGCAAGGAGATCCTCGACGGGTTCGGCGTGGAAACGCGCCTCTTCACGAAGGGCTACTACACGGCGGACGCGATCGAGGCGGTCTGCTCGCTCTGCGCGCGGGCCGTCAAGAACGGCGCGCGGATATTCAACCTCGTCAGCGTCGAGGACATCGTCCTCAGGGAGAACAGGGCCCGCGGCGTCGTCATCAACTGGACCGCCGTCGAGATGGCGGGCCTCCACGTCGACCCGCTCACCGTCGACGCGAAGTTCATCATCGACGCCACCGGGCATCCGGCCGAGGTGGTGCGGGTGATCGAGCGGAAGGTCGACGCCCGCCTCATGACCCCGAGCGGCAAGATCGAGGGCGAGCGGTCCCTCTGGGCCGACAAGGCGGAGCAGACGACCATCGAGAACACCCGCGAGGTCTTCCCGAACGTCTACGTCTGCGGGATGTGCGCGAACGCCGCCTTCGGCTCCTACCGGATGGGTCCGATCTTCGGCGGGATGCTGCGTTCCGGCCGGAAGGTGGCCCGCATCATCATGGACCGCCTCGAGGAAGGCGCCGGGGACTAGGGTTTTCCGGCGGCGGCGGCAGCTTCGGCCGCCGCCGCGCGCGCGGTCTCGAGGAGCGCCGCGTCGACATCGAGCGCGCGCTCCACGCCCGGCCTGACGAAGAGGAAGACGATCCTGGCGAGCGCGACGCCGAGCGAGTCGGCCGCGAGAGCGTAGAGCGCCCCCTGGGGCCGGTATTGTTCGAGCCGTCCGTCGATGTCGGCAGCCTCGACGGCGTCGGTCTTGTAATCGACCGCCGTCCACCCGTCCGCCTCCTCGAAGAGCAGGTCGATCCGCCCCCGAAGCAGGCATTCCCCGCTTGCCGGCGCCGCCGCTGCGAGGAACACGGCGAAGGGCATCTCTCGCACGAGACGCCGCGCGGCCCCGGCCCGCCGGAGGACCGGCGAACGCAGCGCCCGCCCGGCGATCTCCTTCATCTCGGCCGCCCGATCCGCCCCGAGACCGTGCCTGCGGGCGATCGCCCGCAGGAGCGCCGGCGGAACACCGCCCCCGTCGAAGGGCACGCGTTCCATGAGCTCGTGGAAGGCGATCCCGAAAAGCCGGGCATCCCCGGCGTCGCCCGCCGCCGGCCGTCCCTCGGCCTCGTCGAACCGGCGCTCGGCCCCCGACGGCGTGACGATCGCGGGCCCGCGCGAGAGGTGACGCAGAAGAGCCGCGCGCGCGTTTTCCCATTGGCTTCGCGCCGCCGGATCGGGCCGTTTCACCGCCGCCGGCCCGAAGACGGCCCGTTCGCCGGCGATGTCCGGCAGCTCGCCGGCGCGAACGAGCCCGGCATGCGCCGGCAACTCCTTTCCGCCGTCCAAGCCGGCGCCATCCGCGGAAGACGCGCCGGCGCCGGGGAGTTCCGGCGACAACAGGGCGAAATAGCTCTTCCCGTCGCCGCCGAGGGGCACGTAGAGACTATCCCCCGCGCGCGTGGCCGCCACGTAGAGGAGCCTGACGCGCTCGGCCTCCTCGCGGAGGCCGTCCGCCTCGGCGGCCGCCGCGAATCCGCTTGTTTCCAGTTCCTGCGCCTTGAGCTCGATTCGTTCGCCGGCCGAGAGGAGCCGGGCGCCCACCCCGCCGGCGCGGCGGCGGCCCTGCCGCAGGTTCGCGAGGATCACGACGGGGAACTGGAGCCCCTTGGCGCGGTGGATCGTCATGAGGCGCACCGCGTCTCCTTTCTCCTCGACCGCCGGCGATTCACCCGTCGCCGTTCCCGCCTCGTCCCTCGCGCCGAACCAGCGGGCGAAGGACCGGAAGGACCGGCGATGCCGGTCGAATGCGCGCGCGAACCCGACGGCGGTCCGCAGGTCGAGCAACCGCCGCTCCCCGCCGCTGCGGAGAACGGCGATCCGCTCGTACCCGGTGGCGTCGAAGAGAACCCGGAGCGTCCCCGCCGCGCCCCGCCGTTCGCGGTGTTCGTGGAGGCCCCGCAGGAGCGCGAACGCGGCGTCGAGATCGCCGTCGCCGGCCGGTTGCCGGTAATCGAAGCGGCCGCCGCGGGCTGCGTGCAGGTAGAGCTCCTCGTCGCTGAAGCCGAAGAAGGGTGACCGGAGGAGGGCGAAGATGGCAAGCGCGTCCCACGGCTCCTCGATCGCGGCCAGCGCCGCGCCGACGTCCCGCGCCTCCTGCCTCGAGTGGTAGAGCTTGCCGCCGTCGACGACGCAGGGGATCCCGGCCTCGAGAAACGGATCCTCGTAATGGTGTATCCCCGTCGTCCCCGGATAGAGGACGGCGATGTCGCCGTAGCCGGCCGGCCGCATGCGGCCGCTCGCCGCGTCGCGCACGACCGGTTTCTCCGCGGCGATCCATGCGGCCAGCCGCGCGATCGCGATCCCCTCGGCCCGCCGGGCATCCTCGACGGAATCGCCCTCGCCGGCGCCGGTGTCGAGCGCGAAGACGGCCGGTCCCTCGCCGTCCCTGAATGAATAAATCGGCTCGTAGGCGGCCTGGTACCCGCCCTCCGCGGGTCGCCTGATGAGTCGCGAGAAGACGCCGTTGACCCATGACGCGATCCCGGGCACCGACCTGAAGTTCTGCGTGATCGAGAGGCGCGCGCCCTCGCCGGCGAATCTTCCGGCGACGGCCTCGTAGATCTCGACGTCCGCGCCCCGGAAGCGGTAGATGCTCTGCTTCGGGTCGCCGACGATGAAGAGGTTGCCCGTTCCGTCGCCGCCCGGCCCGGCGCCCGAGATGGCGAGCACGATCTCCGCCTGGAGGGGATCGGTGTCCTGGAACTCGTCGACGAGGAGATACCGGTAGCGCCGCCGCAATTCCGCCAGCGCCGCCGGATCGCCCGAGACGCGGGCGGCGCGCAGAAGCAGGTCGTCGAAATCGAGAACGCCCCGTTCCTCTTTCCGCCGGTCGACGAATGCCTCGAACGAGGTCAGCCAGCGAACGAGATCGTCCCGGACGGCGTCGGCCCACGAGGTCGCGAAGCCGTCGATCGCCGCGCGGACGCCGGCGAGACGTTCCTTCTGCAGATCGCACGACGAGGGGGGATCCCATTTCGACCTGGCGCCGGCGCGCTTCGGCGGGCGCGTGAAGCGAAGCAGACGGCGGCAAAGCTCCGGCGGCGTCGCCTCGGCGAGCCCGCGCGCCTCGTCGACGAACCGGCTCACCGCCACATACCCCCGGTCGCTTCGATCGACGCAGTCCCGGTTCGCGAGCGTTTCGAGTTCGCCGGCCGCGGCGATCAGCTCGTCGCGGAGCAGGCCGGCCGATTCGGAGGGATCGGGCGTCTCCCCGGCCTCCCCGGGACGGCCGCCGCGGCCGCGGTACCGGGCGAAAGCGATTTCGCGCAGCGAATCGTGCGCGCCGCCGGCATCGAGAAAGCGTCGCAGGGCTTGCTCGCCTCCCTCCCCCGCCCTGGCGAGGAATTCGATCCAGCAGGCGTCGAGGAAGAGCTCCGATTCGACGGCGTCGAGCACCTCGAAGGCGGGATCGACGCCGCCCTCGACGGGGAACTCTCGGATGATCGTCGCCGCGAAAGCGTGGATCGTGGAGATCGGCGCCCGCTCGATTTCCGCCCGGGCCGACCGGAGCCGCCGCTCCTCGTCCTCGGGAAGCGTTTTTCCATCGAGGGCGGCGTCGATCTCCCGGCGGATCCGGGCCTTCATCTCTCCGGCCGCCTTCTCGGTGAAGGTGATGGCGACGATCTGCCCGCAACGCGCCCGCCCGCGCCGGAGCAACGCGATGAACCGGTCGACGAGAAGCGTGGTCTTGCCCGTTCCCGCGCCCGCCTCGACGCAACAGGGCCCGTCGAGCTGTTCGACGGCGAGGCGTCTCGCCTCCGCGTCGACCGGCGTCCTGGTCATGCCGGGCCTCCTCTTCCGCCGTCCGTGTCCCGCCCGTGGAGGCGCAGCAGATCGCGGACGGACGGGTCCGTTCCCTTGATGCGGGCGAGGACGCTCCGCCCCGAGACGCAGACGCCCCGCGCCGGGCAGAAGGACCGGGCGCATCCCTGGCCGTCGGGCAGGGCGGGAAACCGGCCCGCGGCGATCCCCTCGACGAGGACGGCGATCGTTTGCCCGATCGATTCCCCCTCCGTCTCCCACGTCGATCCGGAGAAGCGGACGCATCCCCCGCCGCCGCCGATCCGGCGGTACTCGGCCCTGCCGTTCCGCACGTCGCGTCCGAGGAGCGCGGCGCCGGCGACGAGGTAGAGGGGCAGCTGCAGCGCGGCGCCGCCGGCGATCGACTCGTTTCGCAGGCTGGCCAAACTCCCCGTCTTGTAATCGACGACGCGGAACCCTCGGTCGCCCTCGAGATCGATCCGGTCGATCCGCCCCCGGAGACCGATCCGCCGCTTCCCGGCATCGATCCCCGGCGCCTCGTTCCGATCGAGGCCGAAGGACCGTTCGAACATGACGGGCACCGCCGTCTCTTCCGCCGCCGCCTCCGCCTCGACGTGGGCGTCGATCGCCGCAGCGATCCGCTCGCGCTCGAATCTCCAGAAGACGGGGATCCCCGTCGGCTCGATTTCTTCGAGCCGGTCGAGCTCCTCCGCGGCGACGGCCCCGGCGATCGTCCTCGCTCTCCCGACGGTCGGGCCGGCGAGCGGGAGCAGCCCCTCGGCGGCGAACCGCCCGTAGGCGCCGGCGAGGATGCGATGCACCACCGTCCCCCGCTGCAGGGGCGAGATCGTCACCGTCTCCTCCGGCTCCTCCCGCGGCTCGAGGCCGAGCAACCGGGAAACGAAATAGGCGAAGGGACACCTCGCGTAGGTCTCGAGCGCGGTCGGCGAGAAACGCCAGCCCCGCCCGTCGAGGGAGGCCGACAGGGCCGCCAGCGCGTCCCCGCCCTCGAAGACCCCGTCGAAGGGCGTGAACCGGCGATCGCCCCACCGGGCCTCGATCGCCCGGGCGCCGCGTCGGGCGAAACGGTCGTCTTCGGCGAGCGCGCCCGCGCGGATCGTCTCGAAGAACGCCCATTCCCCCCCGCCGAGCGGTTCGACCCCGTCCGGCGACCGCCAGGGCGACGGCAGCTCCGCCACGCGAAACGCGCTTTCTTCCGCGAGAGCCGCCGCCTCGAGATCCTCGAGGAGAGCCGCGGGCAGGGTCTCCTTCCCCGTCCCTCCCTCGAATCGCGGCCGGCTGCAGACGAGGAGTCGCCTGGCCGCTTTCGCGGCGAGGCGGAAGATCAGCGCCTCCTCGTCGACCCGCTCCCCACGAGGCGAGAGGACGACCCCGCCGCCGGACAGGCGGGCGATGAGGGCACGGTCGTCGTCCGGCAGGAAGGGGTCCTGGCGCGCGCGGCGTGGAACCGATCCCTCGACGAGCCCGGGAAGGAAGACCGCCTCGAAGGTCAGGCCCCGCGCCCCGCCGGGACCGAGTAGATGGACGCCGGCGCCCCTCGGGGGCCCCGCGTCGTCGGCGATGCCGAGGAGCGTCTCGCGGGCGAGGCCGAGAAACCGGCCGGTGTCCGCCCTCGCGCCGGTGGCGTCGAGCGCGCCGAGCCCGGTGAAGGCCTCCCGGACAACCGGCGTCCGATCGTCCGCGGCGATCAGTTCGTCGAAGAGGCCGACGAGCGCCTCCGCCATTCCGGCCCAGGTATCTTCGGAACCGAGGCGCGCGGCCCCGCGTTCGAGCGTCTCGAGGACCGCGGCGGCCGCCCCGAGCGCCGCCGCCGCCTCCCCGCCGAGCCTGCCGGCGAGGCGCCGTGTCTCGCCGGCCCATCCCGTCTCCCCCCGTATCCCCGCCTCGCCGGTCAGGCGAATCCATTCGTCGAGCACCCCGCGCGCTTCCTCTCCGCCGGCCCCGAGCGCGGGCGAGGAGACGAGATCGACGACCGTGTTCCGGGCGAGTCCGCCTCCCAGGGCGGCAAGGAGACGAAGCGCCCCCGTCGCGGAGCCGTGCCCGCCGTCGATCAATCTCCCGGTCGATACGCAGGGAACGCCCGCCTCGGCGAAGGCCTCCCTGAAAAGCGGGGCATACGCGTCCCAGGAGACAGGCATGACGGCGATCCGCCCGAAGGAAACGTCCTCCTCCCCGGCGAAGCGGAGTATCCGCCTGACGACCGCCCGCACCTCCTCCTCCTCGTCCGGGGCGGTCAGGGATTCGAGGAAAGGCGCCTCACCGCCTTCCCCCGCCACCCGCTCGCCGGCGAAGCCCGCCGCATCGAGACGGTCGCGGAAGAGGCCGGCGAACCGGTAGGCATCTTTCTCCTCGAACGGCACGAAGAGGATCGCGCCCGCCGATGCGGCCACCGCCTGCAGGAGCCGCCACTGCAGCTCGTTCAGATCGTAGAAGCCGTAGAAGACAACCGGCCCGTCGATGCCCGCCTCCGCGATCCCCGCGGCGGCCACCTCGAAGCGGCCATGATCGTCAGCGCCGATCGCGGCGAGTTGTTCGCGCCAGTCGGCGTAGAGCCGCAGCGCCTCGCGGGCCCTGTTGCCGGGCTCCGGCCGTCCGGTCAGACGCCGCGCCTCAGCCGCGTCGCAGCCCCCCTCGGCCAGGTCGTCGAATGTGCGCACGAGCGTCTCCGCGAAGGACGCGGGAAAAACCGGCCCCCCGTCCAGCTGACGGGAGAGGATCTCCTCGGCGACGACGCGTCCCGCCATGGGATGCGGCGCATCGCCCACGGGCGCGTTCCGGCCGACGAGATCGCGGAAGGTGAGGAAGCGGACGTTCGCGAGACCGCCACGCGCGCGGGCGGCCCGCCGCTCGAGCGCCGCGCCGAGACGGTTCGAACCGGCGACGACGGTCAGGGGCCGCAGGCGGTCTTCCGCCCGGAGCCGGGCGACCTCGGCGACGAACGCCCCTTCGAGCGACGGCCAGTCCCCGGCGAATACGTATCGGCGTTCCCTCGAGCTCATTCCCTCCCCCGGCGGCGGACAGCCGCCGCCGGCGAGGATGATAGCAGACGCCCGGCGGCGGGAAAAGAACGGACGGGGCGACAGGCACGGCAAACACGAAAAAACCGGCGCGGGAAAAGATCCCGCGCCGGTGGAAGAATCGATATGTGCAGGGAGCCGCTTACGCCCGGCCCGTGGCGTGCTTCCGCATGAACACGGCCGCCGCGAGGATCATGGCGAGCACCAGGATCGTCACGACCGGCGTGGTGAACAGCGGAACCG